>NZ_JBBEGC010000011.1:0-129969 GCF_037401995.1 Saccharothrix sp. CCNWYY140 | reverse complement strand
CATACGGGGATGGCACAAGCAAGAAGCCCCCGCAGTTGCAGTTGGGTCATCCTTGGTGGTCTGCCCGCCGGCGAGGCGCTTTTAATCTTTGAACCGGACTTTCCGCCGACAAGCCCACGCTTCGCGGGTCCAAACGCAACACGCTCCACCCACGCAAGCTCGAACGGACTCCGCGCTCGAGAACGCGCCCCACCCAGGGCCGGTAGGCCCGTCTCCCCACGATGGTCGACAATGACCGAGTGCCGACGACCTGCCCCTGTGGCCTGGGTGAGCCCTACGAGACCTGCTGCGGCCCCCTCCACGCCGGAACCAAACCCGCCCCCACCGCCGAAGCCCTGATGCGCTCGCGCTTCTCCGCCTTCGCCCACCAGAACGAGGCCTACCTCCTCCAGACCTGGCACCCCACCACCAGGCCCAAGCGCATCGACTTCGACCCCGACCAGCAGTGGACCCACCTGGTAGTCCACAACCGCACCGAGGGCACGCCGTTCCACACCACCGGCACGGTCGAATTCACCGCCCACTACCGCTACCACGGCGAACCCCAGGAACTCCACGAGAACAGCCGCTTCGTCCGCGAGAACAACCGCTGGCTCTACGTAGAACCCCTCTAACCCCCGCCACCCCAGCCCTAACGCGGCACGTTCTGCGACCCTCGCACCCCAGTCTCACTCCCCCGCGGCAACGTACAACTAGCCCCGGCATTCAACCCACCCACCGAAGTATCCAACCCACCCCTCTTCACCGTCCCCTCATACCCAGCCACACAGGGCGCAGGCTCAAAAAAGGTCAAAGCCAACCCAAAAGAAGCCTGCCCCCCACGCACAACCGAAGACCCCACACTCACCACATCCGGCACAGTCACCAACACCTGCTCCAACTGCCCCTGCCGGGTCACCATCACATCCGCAGTAGTCAACAAGTTAGCCAGCACAATCCCCAAATTCGGCCCAGACTCCCGCAACAAAGCACTGACCTCCCCCGCCGCCCCCGGCGCGGAAGCGATCAACCGCCGCAAATCACCATCCGCCGCCCGCAACCGCTCAGCCACCAACAACGCCGAATCAGCAAAAGAATTGATCGCCGCCGAGTGATCCAACTGCGTTTGCAACACCACCAGCGAATCATTCAACAACGCAGTCGTCTGCGGCAGGTGCTGCCCCGCCGTCTCCGTGAACTCCCGCGTCGCATCCAACAGCACCTGCAAGTCAGGCCCAGCCCCCCGCAACGCGTTGTCCAACTCCTCCACCACAGTCCGCAAAGACTCGACAGGCACCGACCGCGCCAAGTCATCCAAGCTGGTCAACACCTGCTCCACCGGCAACGGCAACTTCGTCTGCCACTGCGAGATCACCGACCCCTCCCCCAGAAACGGCCCCCCACTCCCCCGAGGCCGCAGGTCGACGTACTGCTCCCCCACCGCGGACCGATTGGCGACCACCGCCTCCAGATCCGCCGGAATCGCCGGAGCCCCCGCCGCGATCCGCAGCTCCACCTCCACCCGCCGATCCACCTGCCGCTCGACCCCCCGATCCACCCCCCGATCCACCTGCCGATCCACCAGCCGAATCGGCCCGACCCGCCCCACCGGCACCCCGCGATACGTCACCTCACCCCCGGTGAACAGCCCACCCGTCCGCGCCAACTCCAACTTCACCCGGTAGCCGTCGTCCACGACCACCAACCCCGCGTACTTACCCCCCACATAAGTGACCCCCAACAACGCGATCACCGCGAACAACAGGATCTGCACCCGCATCCGACCCGTGATCATCAACGGCCCCCGGTGTTCAAAGTCAGGTACGTGTTCAGGTAGTCGCCCTTGACCCCATCGAGCACCGCGTCGGTGAACGGGAACGTCAACAACAGCTCCAACGACTGCGGCAACGCCTGCCCCGCCTCGGCCAGCTTCTTCAGCGTCGGCTCCAACGCCCGCAGATCAGCGACCAGGTCCTCCCGGCTCCGGTTCACCACGTCCACGGCGACGCCCGACAGCTGGTGCAGCGTGTTCAGCATCGTCACCAGCTGCCCGCGCTGCTCGTTGAGCACCCGCAACCCCGGCTCCAGCCCGTCGAGCACCTCGCCGATCTCGGCCTTCTTGGCCTCCAACGACTTGGCGAACCGGTCCATCCCCTCGATGGCCCGCGTGATCTCGCCCTTGTGCTCGTCCAACGAACCCACAAACGTGTCCACAGTGGACAACAACGACTTCACCGCAGTCTCGTTGCCGTCCAGCGCCACACTCAGCTCCCGCGAGATGCTCTGGATCTGCCCAATCCCGCCCCCGTTGAGCAACATGGACAACGCCCCGAACACCTCCTCCACCTCAGGGTTGCGGTTGGTCCGCGCCAACGGGATCACCGCACCGTCCCCCAACGGACTCACCGCCCCATCCCCCAAAGACGACCCCGACGCCTCCCCAGGAGCACCCAGCTCCACAAACTTCTCCCCCAACAAACTCGACTGCCGAAGCCGCGCCAGGGCATCCGCCGGCAACCGCACATCCCCCCGCACAACCAGGTGCACCAACGCCATCGACCCATCCTCAGACAGCTCGACCCGCTCCACCTTCCCCACCGGCACGTCGTTCACCTTCACACCCGCATGCGGCACAAGATCCAGCACATCGTCAAACTCCACCACCACCCGATACGGTCGATCCCCCAGATCCGCACCCCCAGGCAGCGGCATGTCGTAAGCACTGGGAATCGCCGAACACCCGGTCAGCACCAGCACCACCGCGAGCACCAACACCCTCATCGAGCACCCCCAGGCACACTCAACAGATCAGCGACGAACTCGTTCAAGTTGGCCCGCGCGTTCAGCGTCCCAGTCGCCGGGTCATAGGCGTTGACCACGTTGTGCAACGCAACCGGGGCCACTTCCAGCACCTCGGCTAACGACTTCTGCTGGTTCACCAACGTCCCGGTAATCCCGGCCAAATCCTCCACAGTGGACTTGACCCGCTCCCGGTTGTCCCGCACGAACCCGCGCACCTGCTCCAGGGCCGTCGCGAGCTCCCCCAACGCCGCACCCAGGTCGTCCCTCTCCGCCGCGAAGAACCCCGACACGTCGGCCAGCTGCTCTGCCAGCCGACCCACCTGCTCGTCGTTGGCAGCCAACATGCTGGTGAACTGCTGGAGGTTGTCCACTGTCCCGAACAGGTCCTCCCGCGACCCGGACAACGTCCGCGCCGCGTCAGCCAACTGCCGGATGGACTCGCCCAGCGCAGACCCCGTCCCGTCGAGGTTCGCCGCACCGGTCTTGAGCAGGTCCGACAGCGCGCCCTCCTTGTTGGCGCCATCCGGCCCCAAAGCGGTCAGCAACGTGTCGAGGCTCTGGTAGAGGTCGTCCAGCTCGACCGTGCCCGCCGTGCGGATGGTGGTGATCACCGCACCGGCCGCCAGCTTCTCCCCGCCCGTGTAGACAGGGGCGAGCTGCACGTACCGATCCGCCACGATGTTGGGCGACACCACCACAGCCCGCGCGTCCGCCGGCACGTCGACATCGTGGTCGATCTCCAACTCCACCCGCACCGACCCGCCCTCCGGCACCACGCCGACGACCTCGCCGACCTTCACGCCCAGCACCCGCACGTCCGACCCTTCATAAACACCGACCGCCGCGGTGAAGTAGGCCGTCACGTGCTTCGAAGCGGGCCGCAGGAAGATCCACCACACCGCGACCGTGGCCAGCAGCACCAACACCAATCCCTGCGCCAGCGCGACGAACAGCCGCCGCCTTCCCCGAGTCCGGACGAACATCAGCGGCCTCCCGGTGCGCAATCGCGGCGGTCGCCGGGCGCGGCGACCAGGCCGCACAGGTAGGTGTCCACCCACTGCCCGTTGCCCAGCGAGTTGTTCAGCAGCCGGTAGTACGGCCCGGCGAGCGCCAGGCCCCGGTCGAGGTTCTCCTGGTTGCGCCGCAGCACGTCGGTCACCTTCTCCAGCTGCTCCAGCGCCGGGCCGAGCTGCTGCTGGTTGTCCTGCACCAGCCCGGACAGCTGGCGGGACAGCTCGCGGGTGCCGTCCAGCAGCGCGGCGATGGCCTCGCGCCGGTGGCCGATCTCCTCCAGCAGCTTCACGCCGTCGGTGATGAGCGCGGCGAAGTCGTCGGTCCGGTCGGCCAGCGCGCCGCTGATCTTGTTGGCGCCCTTGACCAGGTCGGCGAGCTGCTCGTCGCGCGAGGAGATGGTCTTGGACAGCGCCGACAAGCCCTCCAGCGCCTGCTTCACGTGCTGCGGCGAGTCGCGGAAGGTGTCGGACAGGACGCGGAAGCTCTGCGCGAGCTGGTCGGTGTCGATCTTGGTGATGGTGTCGGACAGGCCGCTGAACGCCTCGATCACGTCGTAGGGGGACGTGGTGCGCTCCACCGGGATCGGCGTGCCGGGGTCGAGCTTGTCGCGGCCCTCGGAGTCCAGGGCGAGGAACTTCTGCCCCAGCAAGGTCTTGATGCGGATGTCGGCACGGCTGCGGTCGCCCAGCTCCAGCCCGCGGACCCGGAAGGTGACCCGCACCTTGCCGTCGTGCAGCCGCACGCCGGTCACGTGCCCGACCTTCATGCCCGCGACCCGCACCTCGTCGTCGGCGCGCAGTCCGGCGGACTCCTTGAAGTAGGCCTCGTACCGGGTGCCGCCGCCGAAGAACGGGACGTCCTCGATGTAGAACGCGAGCAGCGAGGCGATCGCGATGAACGCGAGCCCCACCGCGCCGAGCAAGGCCGGACGCCGGGTCATCGGTGACACCTCTGTTCGGTGATCGGGAGCCCCACCGGCGGTCCGCCCGGCGCGGGCTTGGCGTCCGAGGACGCCAGGCACAGGTAGAAGTTCAGCCACGAGCCGTAGGAGGAGATCCGGCCGATGGCCTCGAACTTCACCGGCAGGGTGCGCAGGAACGGTTCCAGCTCAGGCGCGTTGCCGAGGTTCCCGGCCAGCACGCCCAGTGCCACGATGTCCTCCTTCAACGGCTGCCGTCCCTGTTCCAGCAGCGACGCGGTGCTGTCGCTGAGCGCCGCCAGGCCGGTGATCGCGTTGCCGATGGGTTGGCGGTCGGCGGCGAACCCGGACACCAGCTGGCGCATGGAGGTGAGCAGGGTGCCGAACCGGTCGTCGCGGGAGTTGACCGTCTCCAGCACGGCGTTGAGGTTCTCGACCACCTTGCCGATCACGTCGTCCTTGGCGGCCAGCGCGGTGGTCAGGGAGGCGGTGTGGGCGAGCAGGCTCTCCACCGTGCCGCCTTCGCCTTGCAGCACCTGGACGATCTCGTGGGACAGCTTGTTCACGTCGTCCGGGTTCAACGCCTGGAACAGCGGCTTGAACCCGTTGAACAGCAGGGTCAGGTCCAGCGCCGGCTTGGTGCGCTCCACCGGGATCAGCCCGCCCTCGGGCAGGCGCTCGGAGACCCGGCCGGCGGGCTGCTCCAACGCGATATAGCGCTGACCGACCATGTTGCGGTACTTGATGGTCGCGGTCACGGCGGCGGACAGCGAACGCCCGTTGTCCACCGAGAACTCCACGTCCACCAGCTCGTCGTCGACCAGTGTCATCCCCTCGACCTGGCCGACCTTCACCCCCGACATCCGCACGTCGTCGCCCTCGGCGACCGCGGTGACGTCGGTGAACCGGGCGGTGTAGGTGGCGGTGTACCCCACGTTGGTCCCCGCGATGGTCGAGGCCAGGAACGTCGTGGCCGCGACCGTCACCACCACGAAGATCAGGAACTTGGTCAGCGGCGCCGCTATCGACCTCATCGGACCCCCATCAGCAGGCCGGCCCACCCCGGCACCTGGTCCGGCGCGACGGCGTTGACCGGTCCCGCCGGGCAGTGCGGTGTGCCGCCCCGGCGGATGACCGGGTCGTCGCGCCCCGGCACGTACTTCTCCCCCGGCGGCACGACCGTCACGGTCGCGTGCATGCCGGGCTGGTCGGTGCCCTTGCCGAGCACCTGGTCCATGCGCGGGCGCAGGTCGTTGACCGCGACCAGCACGCACGGGAACGACGGCGAGTAGGTGGCGAACAGCTCCAGCGTCGGGCGGCTGCGGTCGGACAGGCCCACGAACGTCTCGCCGTGGTCCTTGAAGAACGCGGTCAGGTCGGCGGCGGCCGTGGTGAGGCTGGCGTAGACGGAGTCCAGGTCGGCCCGCTGCTGCGCGATGGTCCGGCTGGTCGTGGTCAGCTCCTTGAGGGCTTGCACGATGTCGGGGCCGGCGTCGGCGTAGGTGCCGGACATGTCGGCGAACTTGGTGATGCCCTGCTTGAGCACCGGCAGCTGCGGGTTGAGCTCGCGCAGGTAGGCGTCCAGCCGGGTGATGGTCTCGCCGAGGGTCTCGCCGCGCCCATCCAGCGCCTGCGCCATCGAGGTGAGCATCGCGGACAGCTTGTCCGGCCGGACCGCCTGCAACGTGGGCAGCAGGTCGTTGAACACGCGCTCGACCTCGATCGCGCTGGACGTGCGGTCCTGCTCGATCACCGCGCCCTGGCGGAGCGCGCCGGCCGGGTCGTCGGGCAGTTCCAGGCTGACGAACCGCTCGCCGAACAGGGTCTTGGGCAGCAGCCGGGCGGAGACGTTGGCCGGGATGCGCCCGACCTCGTCGGGCCACATCGACAGCTCGACCTCCGCGCCCGACCCGTCGGACCGCACCGCGCCGACCTGGCCCACCTGGACGCCGAGCAGCTTCACGTCCGAGTCGACCTGGAGCTGGTTGCCGACGTGGTCGGTGCGCAGCAGCACGGTCACCCGGGTGGTGAACACCTTCAGGTAAGCCGCGACGGACAGCCCGCACAGCGCGACGATCAGCGCCACGAAGACCAGCCCCAGCAGCCGTCGGCGGAATGCCATCGGTTATTCTCCGGGAAGGGTTTTGTGAATGCGGCCGAAATAACATTACCGGCGAGTACGTTACTGACGGGTGTCCGGCGGCACAAGCAGTCGAAAAGGCTTGTCAGTTCCATGACAAAAGCCGTGGCGCGGATCACTCACACCCGCACAAAAACCGGTCCCGCCCTGGCGCCGCGGCGGTTCGTGGGGCTACGAATGTTTCGGCCGAGTCCACGACGGGGGTGCGGAGCATGGTCAAGTTGGCGCACTGCGTCCGGGTGCTGCGCCGCGCCGGTCTGGTGGAACCGCTGCGGCCCGTTCGGGCGGTGCGGTCGCTGGTCGAGGTGCGGGCGCACGGACCCCTGCTGGGGTCGGTGCTGCGGGGCGCCCGGTACCAGCCCGACCACGTCGCCCTGATCGACGAGGACGGCCCTCTCACCTATCGCGAGCTGCACGAACGCTCCGCGGCACTGGCCCGCGCACTGCACGGGTCGGGCATCCGCGCGCACCACGTCGTGGCGCTGCTGTGCCGCAACCACCGAGGCGCGGTGGTGGCAATGCTGGCGTGCGCCCGGATCGGGTCGCGGGCGCTGCTGCTCAACACCGGGTTCGCCGGTCCGCAGCTGGCCGACGTGACCCGGCGGGAGCAGGTCGTGGCGCTGCTGCACGACGACGACTTCGCCCCGGTGGTGGCCGAGGTGCCGCCCGAGGTGGCCCGCTTCCGCACCGCCGACTTCGACGCGTTGGCCCGGTCCGCGCCCGCCGCGGAACCACCTCCGCCTTCGCGGCCGGGCCAGGTCGTGCTACTGACCAGCGGCACCACCGGCACGCCGAAGGGCGCGCACCGCGAGGTCCGCTCGGCGTTCGCGGCCGTGGACTTCCTCGACCGCATCCCGCTGCGCGCCCGGGAGACCTCGCTGATCGCCGCGCCGGTGTTCCACGGCATCGGGTTCGCGCACCTCGTGCTCGCGCTGGGCCTGGGCTCGACGGTCGTGCTGCGCCGCCGGTTCGACGCGCGCGAGGCGGCGGAACTGCTGGCCCGACACCGCTGCACGGCGATCATGCTGGTCCCGACCATGCTCCGGCGGATCCTCGACCTGGGGCCGGTGGAGTTGGAGTCGCACGACCTGTCGGCGCTGCGGGTCGTGCTCAGCTCGGGCTCGGACCTGCCCGCGCCGCTGGCCGAGGAGGCCACCAAGCGGTTCGGCGAGGTCGTATACGACCTGTACGGGTCGACGGAGGTGGCCGTGGCGACGGTGGCCACCCCCGCTGACCTGCGCGCCGCGCCGGGCACCGTCGGCCGACCGCCCCGCACGTGCGAGGTGCGCCTGTACGACTTCGAGGGCCGGCGGGTGACGCGCCCTGGCGCGGTGGGCCGGGTGTTCGTCGGCAGCGGCCTGCGGTTCAGCGGCTACTCGGGCGGCGGCGACAAGGACACCCTCGACGGCCTGGTCTCGACCGGGGACCTGGGGCACTTCGACGACGGCGGCCGGCTGTTCGTGGACGGCCGCGAGGACGACATGATCGTCTCCGGCGGGGAGAACGTGTACCCGTCCGAGGTGGAGAACCTGCTGGCCACGCACTACCAGGTGCGCGAGTCGGTGGTGCTGGGCGTGCCGGACGAGGAGTTCGGGCAACGGCTGCGGGCGTTCGTGGTGCCGGTGCCGGGGGCGCGCATCGACCCGGAGGCTCTGAAGGTCTTCGTGCGCGACCGGTTGGCACGGCACAAGGTGCCTCGGGAGGTCGTGCTGCTGCCGGCACTGCCCCGCAACGCGACCGGCAAGGTACTGCGCCGCGAGCTGCGGTAGCGGGTTTTTGTCACGGGCGGCACAAAGCGCACGGGTCTTTTGTTGTGGAAGTGCGCGTTGGTTGACCGCGGGCAAGATCAAAAATACAGTGTTCGGAATCACACCTGAGGCGTTTGGTGGTGGGCGAACCGCATGAACAGAACCGGAGAACCGCACGCCCCGGAATTACCGCTCATCGGGAACGTGGACCTGTGGGAGCAACTGCCCGCCGACCTGGCGCCGAAGTTCCGGGCCAACGCCGGCGCGGTCGCCACGGACATGGTCCGGGAAATCCAGTGCTCGATCGCCGAATACTCCCAGAAGTTGGAGGGGATGTTCGGCCAGGTGGTCGTCGAGGGCGTCGAGCAGGCGATCCACCAGTTCATCGACCGGATGGTCGACCCGACCGCGCAGCGCGAGGACCGCGCGAAGCTGTTCCGGCTGCTGGGCAAGCTGGAGGTCAGCGCGGGCCGCAGCCTGGACCTGCTCCAGACCGCCTACCGGATCGGCGCGCGGGTCGCGTGGCGGCGGATCTCGGAGTTCGGGCTGCGGGAGCGGGTGCCGTTGGCCACCATGTGCCTGATCGCCGAGGCGATCTTCGCCTACATCGACGAGCTGTCCCTGCGCAGCATGGAGGGCTACGCCGAGGCGCAGGCCCGCCACGCCGGGGCCGTGCAGCGCCGGCGCAAGCGGCTGCTGGACCTGATCCTCGGCGAACCCGGCTACCACCCCAGCGCCCTGGCCGACCTGGCCGACGCCGCGCACTGGCCGGTGCCGGACAAGGTCGTCGTCGTGGCCCTGGAGAGGCGCACCGACCAGCACCAACTGCCGATCCCCGCGCTGCACGAGGACATCCTGATGGACCTCGAGGGCAGCGAGCCGTGCCTGCTGCTGACCGACCCGGAACGGCAGCTGGTCGCCCTGGAGCACAAGCTCGGCGGGTGGCGCGCGGCGGTCGGGCCGGTGGTGCCGTTGGCCAAGGCGCGGCAGTCGCTGCGGTGGGCGCGGCGGACCATCACGCTCATCCAGTCGCGGGTCATCCCGGACCGGCCGATGGTCGACACCACCGAGCACCTGTCCACGCTGCTCCTGCTCGGTGACGAGGAGCTGCTGCGGGAACTGGTCCGCCGGACCCTCGCCCCGCTGGACGGGCTGACCGCCAAGCAGCAGCAGCGCATGAGGGAGACCATGACGGCCTGGGTGGAGACGCGGGGCAGCGCGCCGGAGGTGGCGTCGTCGCTGGCGGTGCACCCGCAGACCGTGCGGTACCGGCTGCGGCAGCTGGAAGAGCTGTTCGGCGACCGCCTGCACGACCCGGACGCGTTGTTCGACATGGGCATCGCGCTGCGGGCACTGCGCCTGCTCGACGCCCGGCGGCCGGCCTGAAACCGCGGCGACCAGCCTGAAACCGCGGCGGCCAGCCTGAAACCGCGGCGGCCGGGTCTGAAGACCGCGGCGGCCGGCCCGAGACCGCGCGGACCGGCTCAGAACTGCGCGGTCAGGGTCATGTCCAGCTTGTTGTCCGGGCCGGAGATCAGGCCGGAGAACAGCGGGTCCAGCTTCTCCGCGCCCCGGCAGCCGGCGAACGGCGGGATGGTGAAGGTCGCCTTCATCGGGATCTTGGCCAGGTCGAACGGGCCTTCCAGGTCGATCGACGCGGGGGTGCTCGTCTTGCAGTCCGGCCCCACGTCGAGCGGCTGCCCGTTGACCTGGACGTCGCTGAGCTTGATGTGCAGCTGCGAGTTGGCCTTGATCTGCCCGGCGGCGATCTTGCCCACGACCTTCGACGTCGGGATGAGGTCCACGCGGGCGGTGTTGGGCATGAAGCCGAACACGATGAAGTAGCCGCTGCTCGGGGGCAGGGTGAGGTCGCCGGTGAGGTCGCCGGTGATGAGGTCGATCTCGGTCTCCAGGGTGCCTGGCCCGATGACCAGGTCGGACTGGAGCTTGGCGACCCGGTTGACGCCGTCGACCTTGTACTTGAGCTTGAGCCCGGCGGCCGGCACGGGCGGCTTGACCTGCGGGTGCCGCACGACGTACTCGCGCGGCGGCGCGAGGACCAGCGCGAGCAGCGCCACCACCGCGACGACAAATGCGACTCTCACCTCGGACATCCCCTTCGGCGCATTCTCGACAAAGGTTTCACCGCGGCACGGCTGACAATTCGTTCAGGGCATCGGAAGGGTGGTCAGCTGGTCCGGCGCCGGCGGCGTGATGGTGACCGGTTTGCCCCAGTCGCGGAACACCGCCGTCACGGTCACCGGCTCACCGTCGGGCACCGGCGTCCTCAGCTCCGTCTTCACCGGCAGGTCGGCGTCGTCCACCCACAGCTTGAGCACCGAGGCCTGCCCGTTGACCGTGACGTGGGCGGTGTAGCGGACGGCCGACCGGCCGTTCACCGCCTCCTCCGCCTTCTCCACCAGCTGCGCGCCCTCGGGCAGCGCCTTGCGGATGTCGGCGGAGTCGCGGATGTGCACGGCCACGTTCGCCATCGCCTGTCCCAACGGGTTGCGGGTGTCCGCGGGATCCAGCTTGAGCCACGGCTTGTCCGGCTGCGGCGCCTGGCCGTCCGGGATGCGCACGAAGATCGCGTCCGGCACCATCACGTAGGAGACCTTCTCGGCGTCGGCGAGGGAGATCTCGCACGACGCCGAGTAGTCGTCGGTCCGCAACCCGCAGCTGCCCTTGCCGCTGGTGGCCAGGTCGAGGTCCACGGTCACCGTCCCCTTGCCCTCCGCCGCCACCCGGTTGGCCTCGGCCAGCGCCTGCGGGCTGTCGAAGGTCCGCAGTCCCGACGAGGCCGCCGGACCGCCGGTGCACGCGGACAGGGACGCGGCGGCCAGAGCGGCCAGGACGACACGGTGGGCGCGCATGCTTCTCCTCGGTCCGGAATGGTCGAACAATTCCCCGACCGGGCCACTGTAACCACCGCGAGAAGCATTCGGATCGGCCTGATTACAGCTTCGAACAAATGCGCAACAACACCGTCGAGAACTATAAAACCCGTGACAAGAACTACGGCTTGCGCACCGAGTCCAGCAGGTTGCGCGCGACCACCCGCAGCTTGGTGTTGTTGGCCTGGGACTCGGCGACCAGGGTCGAGAACGCCTCCTCCGCGCTGATCCCGTGCGCCGCCATGAGCACGCCCTTGGCCTGGTCGATCTCCGCCCGGGACTCCAGCGCCCGCTCCAGGCTCTTGACCAGCTCGCGCGACCGCTCGTACCGGCGGAACCCGGTGATCGCGGTGGACGCGGCCGTGGTGAACAGGCGCAGCAGCGCCTCGTCGAAGGGGTCGAACGCGCGCGGCTCGGAGCTGTAGAGGTTGAGCGCGCCCAGCACCGAGCCGTCGACCAGCAGCGGCGCGGACAGGTAGGCCTTGACGCCGGCGCCCTCGGCCGCCGCGGCGAACTCCGGCCACAACGCGCGGGCCTCGGCCACGTTCACCCGCACGGGCCGCTCGGTCCGCGACGCCTCCAGGCACGGACCGTTGCCCGCCGAGTACTGGTCGGCATCGATCGCCACGACCCGCTCGTCGGTGGCGGCGGCCGTCCGCGCCGTCCCACCTGCGACGACGGTGACGGAGACGTTCTCCGCGTCGGAGATGACCCGAGAGGCCGACTCGACCAGTTGTTGCAGCACCTCGTTCAAGGGCTGCTCGTCGGCCAGCACGGCCGCGAGGTGCTCGAACGCCTCACTCGCCTCGTCCAACACCGACGCGGGCGCTCTGTCTTCGATGCTCACGAGCACTTCTTACACCGCGCGGGCCATAATCGCCGCTACCGGAAGGGGGTGGAGCGGTGCGCGTGCTGCTGGTCGAGGACGACGACGGTGTCGCCGAGGCGTTGGTGGAGGCCCTGGAGGCCAACGGGCACCACCCGCGGCGGGTCGGGCGGGGCTCCGACGCGCTGACCGCGCACCGGGACTTCGACCTGCTCCTGTTGGACCTGGGCCTGCCCGACACCGACGGCCTGGAGGTGCTGCGCAAGATCCGCAAGGTGGCCCAGACGCCGGTCCTGGTGCTGACCGCGCGCGGCGACGAGCGGTCCATCGTGCGCGGCCTGCGCCTGGGCGCGGACGACTACCTGGTCAAACCGGTGCGGCTGGGCGAGCTGCTGGCCCGGATGGACGCGGTGGCGCGGCGCAGCGTCCGGGTGGGTCCGGCCGACCGGGTGGTGCGCGTCGGGGACGTGACCATCGACCTGGAAGGCAGGCGGGTGGTCGTCGGCGCCGCGGAGGTGCCGCTGACCACCAAGGAGTTCGACGTGCTGGCGGCGCTGGCGCGGCGGGCGGGCACGGCGGTGAGCCGGCAGCAGCTGATGGACGAGGTCTGGGGTGACGCGTACCTGGCGGTGTCGCGGTCGCTGGACGTCCACCTGGCGGGGCTGCGCGCGAAGCTGGACCGGCCGGGCCTGCTGACCACGATCCGCGGGTTCGGCTACCGGCTGGCCTCCGGGGACGGCGACTGAATGCGCCGCCGCCTGCTGCTGGTGCTGCTGCTGTTCTCCGCCGCCGCCGTGACGGCCTTCGCCGTGCCGCTGCTGTCGGCCACGGCCACCGAGCGGACGCAGCGGTTCCTGATCAGCCGGACCGCGGACCTGGACCGGTTCGCGGCGCTGGCCCAGCAGGCGGAGACGTCCGGGGACAGCGCGGCGCTGGTCGACGAGGTCACCGCGTACGTCGCGCTGTACGGGGAGCCGGTCGTGGTGGTGGACGCGCGCCGCCGCCCGGTCGCGCAGTCCGGCCTGACCGCCGACGACCCGGCGCTGGCCGACGTGCTGGACGCGGCGCTGCGCAACCAGCCCGCGCCGGACGTGCCGACGATCATGCCGTGGTCGACGGGGACGGTGGTGTTCGCGCGGCCGGTCGGGACGGGCACCCGGGTGGCGGGCGCGGTGGTGCTGCGGGCGTCGCTGGAGCGGGCGGCCGGGGACGTGCTGTCGCGGTGGCTGCTGGTGCTGGCGGGCGCGTTGGCGGCGGCGGGCGGGTCGCTGCTGCTGGTGCTGGCCCTGGCGCGGTGGCTGCTCAAGCCGCTGGCGGACCTGGCGGTGGGCGTGCGGGCGGTCGCGGCGGGCGAGCGGCGGGCCCACGTGCCCGAGCGCTTCGGCCCGCCGGAGGTGCGGGAGCTGTCGGAGTCGTTCAACCGGATGTCCGACGCGGTGACCGAGGCGGCCGACCAGCAGCGGCGGCTCATCGCGGACGCCTCGCACCAGCTGCGCAACCCGATGGCGGCGCTGCGGCTGCGCATGGACACGTTGAGCGAGCAGGTCAAACCGGAGGGCCGGCGCGTCTACCAGGCCGGGGTGGCGGAGTTCGAGCGGCTGGAGTCGCTGCTGGACGGCCTGCTGGCGCTGGCGTCGGCGGAGAGCACCGCCACCGAGGTCGCGGCCGGCGGGCGGGAACCCGAGCTGGCCGACCTGGGTGTGGTGGTCGCCGACCGCGCCGACTTCTGGCAGGTCCCGGTGCCGCCCGCGCCGCGGGTGCCGGTGCTGGTGCGCTGCCCGGAGTCGGACCTGGCGCAGGTGCTGGACGTGTTGCTGGACAACGGGATCAAGTACGGCGGCGGCGTGCGGGTGACCCTGGGCGCGGACCGCGCGGCAGGCAGGGGCTGGGTCCAGGTGGCCGACGACGGCCCCGGCCTGACCGACGAGGAGCTCGCGCTGGCCACGTCCCGGTTCTGGCGCGGCCGGACCGACCAGCCCGGCACCGGCCTGGGCCTGGCCATCGCCGACCGGTTGGTCGCCGCGCGCGGCGGGTCCCTGGAATTGTCCACTGTGGACGGTCTGGTGGCCAGGGTGGTCCTGCCCCTGGAGCCGGTCCTGTGAACCGCCGACTGTTCCTGCTGGCCCTGCTGACCGCCGGCTGCACCGGCGGCTCGTCCGCCGCCGGGCTGCGCATCGCCGCCGGCGAGAAGGGCGGCCTGTACTACGACTTCGCCACCCTGCTGGCCGCCCAGCTGCCCGGCGTGGTGGTGGAGACCCAGGGCAGCCTGGAGAACCTGCAACAGCTGCGCGACGGGCGTTCCCAGATCGCACTGGCCCTGGCCGACGCGGCCGGCACCGCCGACCCCGCGTTGCAGCTGCGCGCCCTGGGCCGCGTGTACGAGAACTACCTGCAACTGGTGGTGCGCGAAGACGACCCGGCCCAGACCGTGGCCGACCTGGCCGGCCGCCGGGTGTCGCTGGGCGCGGCGGGCTCGGGCGCGTCCCTGTCCGGTGAACGGATGCTGGCCACCACCGGCCTGGACCGGACCGTGCGGGTGGAGCACTTCCGCCTGGGCGAGGCCGCGCAGGCGTTGGTGGACAAGCGGATCGACGCGCTGCTGTGGTCCGGCGGCGTGCCGACACCCACCCTGGCCCGCCTGTCCGGCATCCGCCTGCTGCCACTGGCGAGCGTGCTCGGTGGCCTGCGGACCGCGTACGGGTCGGTGTACGAACAGGTTCCCGTGCCGGTCGGGGTGTACGGGGCGGTGCGCGAGGTGCCGACCATCGGCGTGGCGAACCTGTTGGTGTGCCGGGCTTCCCTGCCGGACGGGGTGGCCGCCGAGGTGACCCGGACCCTGGTGTCGCGGGCGGCGGCCCTGGTGCCGGAGCAGGCTCTGGGCACCCAGTTCCTCGATGTCCGCAGCCTGATCGGCACGGCTGGTCTGCCGCTGCATCCGGGTGCCGCCGAGACATATCGGGATTTGCACGGCTAGCGCCGGGGCAGCAGGACTGGGCTGGCCAGGATCAGGATCCCGGCGACGGCGAGGGCCGCGCGGGTTCCGGTGAAGTGTGCGAGCACGCCCCACAGCGCGGCCATCGCCGCACAGCTCGCCTTCGTCGTCACCGACCACGCCGACAGCGTGCGGGCGACGCGGTCGGAAGGGATCCGGTCGAGGCGGTAGGTGGCGAACACCGGCATGAACACGCCCATGCACAGCACCAAGCCGAACTCGATCACGATCACGACGGCGAGGCCCAGCGGACCCGGGCCGACGAAGGCCAGCCATACGGACCAGCACGCGCGGAGGGTGCCGGCGACCAGGAGCGTTCTTCGTTGCCCGAACCGGTTGGCCAGTGGCCGGGCCAGGCGCGCGCCGAGCAGGCCTCCGGTGCAGGCCACGCCGAAAGCCAGGCCGTACTGGGTGGGGGTGAAGCCGAGGTCGGCGAGCATGAGCACGGCCAGGAGCGGGGTGGTGGCGATGATGAGGCTGCTGACCAGGACGGTGTTGGCCAGGAGCGGGCGCAGCGTCGGGTGGGTCAGGATGTGGCGCCACCCCGCGACCAGGTCCGCGCGCCGACTGGTCGGTTGTGCGGGTGGGGGTTCCGGGGTGCGGATGGCGCGGAGGCCCAGGGCGGAGAGGAGGTAGCTGGCCGCGTCGACGACGAGAGTGGTCACCGGCCCCAACCACGCCATCATCAGGCCGCCCAGTGGTGGGCCGACGATGCTCGCGGTCCACGTCGTGGCCTCGAACCGGCTGTTCGCGGTGAGCAGGTCTTGGCGCGGTAGCAGGGTTTTCAGGTACGCGCCGCTCGCTGCCACGAAAGCGTTGTCGGCTGCCGCCGTCAGGGTTGCGACAACCAGCAGTTGTGTCAGCGTGAGCATGTCGAGCGCGAACGCCAGCGGGACGCTGATCACGGCGGCACACCGGACGAGGTCCGTCACGACCATCACCGGCCGCTTCCGCCGGAACTCCACCCACGGCCCCAACGGCACCGCGAGTACCGCACCCACCGCCAGCCCAGCCGCCTTCAGGGCGGAAACCTCACCCGGCCCGGCGTCCAGCACGAAGATCGCGACCAGGGCGAACGCGTCGAACGCCAGCCACGTGCCCAACGCACTCACCGAGTACGACGCCCACAACCACCCGAACCCCCGCCCCATGCCGAAGATCCAAGCCGCGATGGGGCGACTCCCGCAAACAACTCGGTGTTGTCAAAGGTTGCCGGTGTAGGCGTGCCGGAGCCAGGTCACCGTCTCGTCGTCGATGTCGTCGGCGCTGGAGATCCCGATCCGAACGGTGATCGTGTCGTTGCCCAGGGAGGCCGCGCCCTCCAGCCGTCCCTCCGGTTCGTGGCCGGCGAGGCGGAGGCCGAGGTCGACGCGGGTGCGCGTGGTGGGCTTGACGATGGCGAAGGTGCGGCGGGGCGAGACGAGGGCGACGTAGGTCTTGCGGGCTTGGACGTGCAGCGGGCCGAGGAGGGTGGCTTCGGTGAGCAGGCGGTCCAGGATGGGCCGCAGCTCGGGTCGGTCGGCGTACTGGCGGTCGACCAGCCCGTCGGAGGAGGCGGTCGCGAAGTCGGGGTAGCCGAACCGCTCCATGACCAGCAACAACTGGGCGTACCCGGTCACCCGCCGGGCACGCAGCCAATCCCGCAACTCGGGCTCGGTGGCCACCCCGGACTCCAACACCCGCCGGTTCCACTCCGGCACACCCTCACCGGTGGTGCGCACGAGCAGGTCGGCAGACCAGTCGACCATCCCGCGCCAGTCCTTCACCTGAACCATGCCGGCCATCCTGCCGCCAACCCGCCCCCACCGCTCGCGATGCCCCAAGATCCCCCGCCCCCGGCGCTGCGATCCTCCCGCCGCCTCACGCCCGGATCTGTCAGTCCTCGCCGGTAGAATGGATATCGGGGGCCGTGGCCCGCGCCCAGCAAATCGGTGACCCACAGACCGGTGGCCAACCAGCCCGGCACCAAACAGCGCCAGGCACCCAACAGCCCGGCCGCCCGACTCCGCCACGCCCCACAGCACCGCCACTGGCTGCACCCCGCTGCCAGCCCGCCGCGCAACCGCAGGCTTGAAAGCCCGCGCCGCATCAAGCAAGCCGCCGCACCCCAAGCGAGCCCGCTACCGCGCCGCCCTGCCACTCGCCCGCCGCGCCGGCCCTGTACCTGCCCGCCGCGCCGGCCCTGCTCCCCCAGCGCCACCAGCCGCGCCGGCCGCTCGCCCGCAGCACCGCCCGGCCGCGCAGCCGCAGCTCCACCAGCCGCGCCAGCCCTGTGCCCGCAGCGCCACCAACCGCCCCGGCCCGGTTCTCGCCGCTCCGACCGCCCGCCCGCAGCAGCGCCAGCTCTGTTCTCCCAGCGCCACCACCAGCCGCGCCGACCGCTTACCCGCAGCTCCACCAGTCGCGGCAGCCCTGTTTCCACAGCGCCGCCAGCAGCTCTCCTCGCTGGTGCCATGCGTGGGCGTGGCCTCCGGCCCCCGCTTCGATCGTCCCACGGGGGACCGACAATCCCAGGCGTGGCGGCGGCGGAGCGTTGTGGCAGAGGCGCGGGCCGAGGCAGGCAGGGCGTGTCGGGGTTGGGCGTGTCGGGGTTGGGCGTGCCGTGCCAGGGCGTGCAGAGGCAAGGGCGTGCCGGAGCAGGGTGGGGTCGGGGCAGAGGGCGAGGGGCCACGGAGGGCCGCGGTTAGGGGAGGCGTTGGCCTAGGAGCAAGGCGCCGGCTACTGCGATCAGGGCTGCCAGGGTGCCGAAGACTACCCACGGGCGGCTGGCGTCGGCCTGTTTCTTCTCGTAGCCGATCTGTTCGCCCAGCGTGTCGTACACCCGCCGCAGTTCCTCGGCGCTCGCTGCCTTGAAGAACTCGCCGCCCGACAGCTTGGCGATCTCCTTCATCGAGTCGTCGTCCACCGGCACCTCCTGCCGGCGGCCCTCGATCTCGACCACGCCGTCCTCGGTTCCGAACGAAATCGTGGAGATCGGGATGCCCGCCTTCTTCGCGTCCTCCGCCGCGTCGAACGCCCTCCGCGTGCCCACGGTCTCCTTGCCGTCCGTCATCAGGACGATGCGGGCCGGCGGAGGGCCGTCCGCGCCGCCGACGACCTTGCCGAAGGAGTCGATCGCCGCCAGGGCCGCCACGATGGCGTCACCGGTTGCGGTGGCTTGGGCCAGTTTCAGGCCGTCGATGCTCTGGGTCACCGCGCCGCGGTCGGTGGTGGGTGCGACCAGGACCGTGGCGCTGCCGGCGAAGGAGATCAGGCCCAGGTTGATGCCAGGGGTCAGGCCGTCCGCGAAGGACTTCGCCGCCACCTGCGCCGCCTCCAGCCTCGACGGCTGGACGTCGGTGGCCTTCATGGACAGTGACGTGTCGATCACCAGCATGACCGTGGCACGGTTGCGGGGGACCTTCTGTTCCGCGGTCGGGCCGGCCAGCGCCACGGTCAGCAGGATGAACGCGACCAGCAGCACGGCGGCGGGCGCGTGGCGCCACCAACCCTGCTTGCGCGGTGCGACCTTCTCCAGCATCGACAGGTTCGCGAAACGCAGCATCCGCTTGCGCAGCACGCGCTGGATCACCACGTACAGCACGGCGATGCCGGCCACCGCGATCAGCAGCAGGAACCACCACGCCGCGGTGAAACCCGAGAAGCTCATCAGGCCACCCCTCCCGACCAACGGCGCTTGCGGGCCACCACGAAGCGCACGGTGTCGGCGATCCAGTCCGAGTCGGTGCGCAGCACCAGGTGTCCGGCGCCTGCCTGGCGCAGTCCGGCGGCCACGCCGGCGCGGTGTTCGGCCGCCGCCGCCGCGAACTCACGTCGCAGCAGCGGTGAAGCCACGATCTCGCGCTGGCGACCGGATTCCGGGTCGGCCAGGACGACCGTGCCCACCTCGGGCAGGTCGATGTCGCGCGGGTCGACGACCTCGATGGCCACCAGGTCGTGCCTTGCGGACAGGGCGCGCAGCGGGCGTTGCCACTCCGTGCCGCCCAGGAAGTCCGAGATCACCACGACGAGTCCACGCCGGCGTGGCGGGCGGCGTAGTTGCTCGACCAAGTCTGTCAGGGAACCGCGGGTGCCTTCGGGTGCGCGAGGGGTCTCGGCGACCTTGCGGATGAGGCTGCGCGCGTGTGCCAGGCCGCCTCGGGCGGGCACGCGGACCAGCTTCTCGCCGGTGGACACCAGGGCGCCGATCCGGTTGCCGCCGCCGCGGGTCAGGTGTGCGACGGCCGCGGTGGCCGCCACGACCAGGTCGCGCTTCTCGCACGCGGCGGTGCCGAAGTCCAGGGACGGGGACAGGTCGATCGCCAGCCACGTCTCCAGCTCGCGGTCGGCGACGGTCTCGCGGATGTGCGGAACGGTGGTGCGCGCGGTGACCGCCCAGTCCATCCGGCGCACGTCGTCGCCGGGCTGGTAGGGCCGGGCCTCGCCGGGCTCGGAACCGGGTCCGGGCACCAGGCCCAGGTGGTTGCCCTGGAGCAGGCCGTCCAGCCGGCGGCGGACCTCCAGCTCCAGGGTGCGCAGCGCGGCCTCCATGCGACCGCCGTGCAGGACCGGCGGGGCCCACGAGGGGCGCGCGTCGGCGGAGGGCTCTTCGGAGGTCACGGCCTACCCGCGGGCTGCGGCGCCTGCGGACGGGCGGAGACCTGCGGCAGCGGCACGGTCTGGAGCACCCGCGTGATGATGTGGTCCAGCGGCACGCCGTCGGCCAGCGCGTCGTAGGACAGCACGAGCCGGTGCCGCAGCACGTCGGGCACGACGTCCACGACGTCCTGGGGCAGCACGTAGTCCCGACCCCGGACCAGGGCCAGCGCGCGGGCGGCGGCGATGATGCCCAGCGAGGCGCGCGGCGAGGCGCCGTAGGCGACCCAGCCGGCCACGTCGGTGAGCTGGTGCTCCTTGGGCGCGCGGGTCGCGATGACCAGCCGCACCACGTAGTCCACCAGCGCGTGGTGCACGAACACCTTGGACGCCACGCCCTGGAGGCGGACCAGTTCCTCGGGGCTGAGCACCTGGTGCGGGACGGGCGGCTCGACGCCCATCCGGTAGACGATCTCCCGCTCCTCCTCCGCGGTCGGGTACTCGACCTGGATCTTGAACAGGAAGCGGTCGCGCTGCGCCTCGGGCAGCGGGTAGACGCCCTCGTTCTCGATGGGGTTCTGGGTGGCCAGCACCAGGAACGGGTTGGGCATCGGGAAGGTCTTGCCGCCGATGGACACGTGCCGCTCGGCCATGACCTCCAGCATCGCGCTCTGCACCTTGGCGGGCGCGCGGTTGATCTCGTCGGCGAGCACGAAGTTGGCCACGACGGGGCCGAGTTCGACGTCGAAGGTCTCGCTGCCCTGCCGGTAGATGCGGGTGCCGAGGATGTCGGCGGGCACCAGGTCCGGGGTGAACTGGACGCGCGAGAACGACCCGCCCACGACGTTGGCGAAGGTCTCCACGGCCAGCGTCTTGGCCACGCCGGGCACGCCTTCCAGCAGCAGGTGCCCCTTGGCCAGCAGGCCGACGAGCATGCGCTCGACCAGCCGGTCCTGGCCGACGATCACCCGCTTGACCTCGAACACGGTGCGTTCGAGCAACTGGGCGTCACGAGCCGGCGTGTTGGGCGCCTCGGCGGCGGGCTCGGACAACGGTCCTCCTAGACGGGGTTGTGCGACGGTGCCCAAGTCTTCCTTGTCGACGGTGTGGCGCTTGTGAAGGGGTCCTAACGCCCGAGATCACCCGGCGTGTCCACGTCACTGGTCTCTTCGGGGGAACCGCTCACTCGAACGGGTTCAAGCGGGCCGACCACCGACCGCATCGACTTGTCCCGAGGGTCTTCCGGCACCGCCGCGCGCAGGTCGACCGTGCGCCACACCCCGGTCAGCCACTGCTCCCGGCCGTCCGCGTCCACCAGCACAGCGGAACCGCCGACCGCCACGAGCCGGGCCACGGTGCCCGCCGTGACACCGGGCTGGTCCACGGCCAGCACGACCACCCGCGGCGCTGTGACCAGGGCGAGTCCGGCGGCCAAGCCCGCCACCGGTCCCCCACCGGGCGGGTCCTCGCGCGTCCACACCACCCCGGGCACAGACTTCTCGGGTCCCACCACCACGATCCGGCGCGCGCCGCGCACGGCGTCCAGCGCCCGTTCCAGCAGGGTCCGCCCGCCGACCTCGACCGCGGCCTTGTCCACCCCGCCGAGGCGGCTGCCGCGCCCGCCGGCCAGCACCACGGCGTCCCACGCGTCGTCCACGCCGCAGATCATCACACCCGCGTCGGCCAGGTGTCGTCGGGAACGACCGTCCCCGACGACACCTGATCACCCCCCGGTCCTGTCCGCGACCGGCCGGACCACGTGCCCCCCGGGTCCCGGGCCGCGTACCGCCGACCCGCCTTCCCCGTCGGGTTCGACCGCGTTGACAGGATGGCGGGAGCGTAGGGCGCGGATGTGGAACGATCCTTGAATCCGCTGGTAGCGGACATTCCGGGGGGTGTGGTGTTCACGGTTCTGGGCTCCGTGGCCGCGTACGCGGGCGGCCGGGCGGCCGATGTCGGGCACGCCCGTCAGCAGTGCGTGCTGGTGGCGCTGTTGGTCGACGCGGGCAGCGTCGTGCCGCAGGACGCGCTGGTCGACCGGGTGTGGGGGCCGGACGCGTCGCCGCGCGCCCGCAACACCCTGCACACCTACGTGGCGCGGCTGCGGCGCGCGCTCCCGCCGGGCGCGGTGCTGGAACGCCGGTCCGGCGGCTACCGGCTGGTGGTCGACGCCGAGGCGGTGGACCTGCACCGGTTCCGCGCGCTGACCGCCGCCGCCAGGTCCGCCCGGCACGACGAGGAGGCGTTCGCCCTGCTGGACGAGGCGCTGGGGCTGTGGCGGGGCGAGGCGTTCGCGGGCCTGGACACGCCGTGGCTGACGGCGGTGCGCACGGCGCTGGACAGCGAGCGGGCCGCCGCCGAACTGGACCACGCGGACCTGGCGCTGCGGCTGGGCCGCCACGACGAGGTGCTGCCCCGGCTGCTCACCCGCGCGCAGGAGCACCCGCTGGACGAGCGGCTGGCCGCGCAGCTGATCACCGCGCTGTACCGGGCGGGCCGGCAGGCCGACGCCCTGGGCCACTACGACCTGCTGCGCCGCACCCTGGCCGACGAACTGGGCGCCGACCCCGGTCCCGCGCTGCGCGAGCTGCACCGCCAGGTGCTCACCGCCGACCCTGCGCTGGACCGGCCGACCGGCGTGCCCGTGCCCCGCCAGCTGCCCTCCCCGCCCCGGCTGTTCACCGGCCGCGACGACGACCTGGCGCGGCTGACCAAGGCGCTGGACGCGGGCGACGGCGTGCCGGTGTCGGTGGTCGGCGGCGCGGGCGGCATCGGCAAGACGTGGCTCGCGCTGCACTGGGCGCACCAGCACGTGGACCGGTTCCCCGACGGCCAGCTGCACGTCAACCTGCGCGGGTTCGCGCCGGCGGGCGATCCCGTGCCGCCGTCGGTGGCGGTGCGCGGGTTCCTGGACGCGCTGGGCGTGCCCGCCTCCGCCGTGCCCGCCGACCCGGACGCGCAGTCCGCGCTGTACCGGAGCCTGGTGGCCGGGCGGCGGCTGCTGGTCGTGCTGGACAACGCGGCCGACTCGGCGCAGGTCGCGCCGCTGCTGCCGGGCAGCCCGACGTGCGCGGTCGTGGTCACCAGCAGGCGGCGGCTGCCCGGACTGGTCGCCGAGCACGGCGCGCACACCGTCGAGCTGGACGTCCTGGACGACGCCGAGGCGCGCGACCTGCTGGCCCGGCACCTGGGCGCGGACCGGGTGGCGGCCGAGCCCGAGGCGGTCGCGGAGCTGCTGGCCCGCTGCGCCGGGTTGCCGCTGGCCCTGGCGATCACGGCGGCCCGCGCGGCGGCGCACCCGTCGTTCCCGCTCGCGGTGTGGGCGGCGGAGCTGCGCTCGGCCGGGCTGGCCGCCCTGGACACCGGGGAGACCGCGCTGGACGCGGTGTTCTCGTGGTCCTACCGGGCGCTGCCCGAGGAGACGGCGGCGGTGTTCCGGCTGCTGGGCGTGGTGCCCGGCCCCGACGTCAGCCTGTCCGCCGCCGCGTCGCTGACCGGCCTCCCCCGCGCCCGGGTCGCGGCGGTGCTGCGCGAGCTGACCGCCGCGCACCTGGTGCAGCAGCACGCGCCCGACCGGTTCCGCCTGCACGACCTGCTGCGGCTGTACGCGGCCGAACGCGCGGCCGAGTGCCCGGACTCGGTGGCGGGCCAGCGGCGGCTGGTCGACTTCTACCTGCACACGGCGTTCGCGATGGTCCGGGTCACCGAGCCGTACCGGCTGCCGATCGAGCTGGACGAGGCGGTGCCGGGGTGCGTGCCGGACCAGCCGGCCGGGGACGAGTGGGAGTGGTTCGCCGCGGAACACCAGAGCCTGCTTGCCGTGCAGCGGCTCGCGGCGGAACGCGGGTGGCACAAGGCGGTGTGGCAGCTGGCGTGGACCCTGGACGACTACCACTTCCGGCAGGGCCTGCTGGCCGACGAGTACGCGGTGTGGCAGGCCGGCGCGGCGGCGGCCGAGGTGTTGTCCGACCACGACGTGCGCACGCGCGCCCACCGGCTCCTGGGGTACGCGGCCGACTGCCTGGGCCGGCGCGACGAGGCCCTGTCCCACCTGCGGCAGGCGCTGGCGCTGGCGGAGCGGGCCGACGACCTGCTGGCCCAGGCCCACACCCACTACGCGCTGGCCCGCACCCTGGGCGACGCCGGCGACCCCGCCACCGCGCTGCACCACAGCGAGCAGTCCCTGGCCCTGTACCGGCGGCTGGACGACGAGGTGGGCGTGGCCGACGCCCTCAACGCCGCCGGCTGGCACGCCACCCACCTGGGCGGCCACGAGGACCGCGCCCGAACCCTGCTCGGCGAGGCCCTCGACCTCTACACGGCCCAGGACAACACCGCCGGCGTCGCCAACACCCTGGACAGCCTGGCCACGCTGGCCCACCGCACCGGCCGCCACGCCGACGCCCGCGACCACTACGAACGCGCGCTGGCCCTGTTGCGCGAACTGGGCCACAGCTACGAGGAGGCCAACACCCTGGAACGCCTCGGCCACGTGCTGTCCGACCTGGGCGAACCCGCCGAGGCCCGCCGCACCTGGCGGGAAGCCCTCCGCCTGCACACCGCCCAGCACCGGACCGCGGAGGCCGACCGCGTCCGCACGGCTCTCGGCGAGTGAGCCCGGTCACACCGTTCAACGGGGGCGTCGGCTCGGGGGGTTTCCCGGGCGCAGACGACAACTCGGCAGAAGGGGGCGACGTGCCAGACGGGTTCGACGAGTTCGTCGCCGATCGGCTCGATCGGCTTTTGCGCTACGCCACCGCGATGACGTGCGACAAGCACCTCGCGAACGACATCGTGCAGGACGTGCTGCTGCGCGCCCGCGGGCGGTGGGCGCGGATCTCCGGCATGGACGCGCCCTACCTCTACGTGAAGCGGATGGTGACCAACGAGTACCTCTCGTGGCGCCGCCGCCGGGCCGCGCGGGACGTGTCCGCCTCGCACGCCGCGCTGGAGGAGGTCGCGCCCCCGGTGGCCGACCACGCCACGCGGCACGCGGAGCGGGACGCCATGCGGCGGCGGATCGCCGTGCTGCCGCGCCGGCAGCGGGCGGCGCTGGTGCTGCGCTACTACGAGGACAGCACGGACGCGGAGATCGCCGCCGTGCTCGGCTGCACGGAGAGCACCGTGCGCAGCCACATTTCACGCGCGCTGAAGACGTTGCGCGTCAACGAGAACACGCCGGTGGAGGTGCTGCGGTGAACGACCACTTGATCCGGGAGGCCATCGCGGCCGAGGCCGCCGAGGCGGTGGACGCCCGCGAGGTGATGGCGCAGCTCCAGCGCCGCCGCGCCCGCCGCCGCCCCGGTCCCCTGCTGGCGGTGGCCGCGCTGACCGCCGCCGCGGCGGCCGTGGCGGTCGTGGTGCCGATGACGGTGTCCCGCGAGGCCGCGCCCCCCGCCACCTCCTCGACCGCCGTCACGCCGATGGCGCCGCAGAACGTGCTGCTGGTGGGCTTGGACGAGTACGCGCACGCCGACACCGTCGCCCTGGCCCGGGTGACGTCGACCGGGGTGGCGGTGGTGTCGCTGCCCCGCGACTCGTGGGTCGAAGTGCCTGGTCAGGGCATGCAGAAGCTGACCTTGGTCTACACGGGGGGCAAGGAGTCCGGTGGCGCGGTGGGCGGCGCGCAGGCGCTGTCGCAGATCGTGTCGGCGCTGACCGGGGCGAAGATCGACCACTACGCCGTGGTCGAGATGAGCGCGTTCGCCCGGCTTGCCGACGCCGTCAACGGGGTCGAGGTGTGCCTGAACGCGTCGTCGAAGGACGTCGTGACCGGTGCCGTGTTCCCGGCTGGCCGCCAGGTCCTGGCCGGCGACCGCGCTCTGGACTTCGTGCGCCAGCGCTACGCCCTGCCCGAAGGCGACCTGGACCGCGTGCGCCGGCAGCAGGCCTTCCTGTCCGGGCTGGGCGCCAAGCTGCTGAACCGGGCGTTCCTGGAGAACACCGAGGGCGTCGCGGCGCTGCTGGGCGTGATCAAGACGAACGTCCGGACCGACGAGGGCTGGGACCTGCTCACCTTCGCCCGCGGCCTGACCGCCGGGGCGCCGATCCGCGCCACCACCATCCCGGTGGAGCCCGGCGTGGAGGGCGACATCCACGTCCTGCACGCCGACCCCGCGGCGGTGCGAGGACACGTCGGCACGTTCTTCGCCGACCAGCCGGCCGGGACGCCCTCGGGCACCCCGACCCCGGGCGACGGCCCGGTGTGCGTGGACTGACCGTCCACACAGGAGGCTCACCACCGTGCCGGGACCGGCCGGTGGTGAGCTGTGGCGTTCCTAGAGCAGCCGCACGGCGTAGGGCATGATGCCGCCGTAGCGGACCGGGGCCACCCGGACCGCCGAGCCGGAGTACGGGGCCTCGACCATCATGCCGCCGCCCAGGTACAGGGCCACGTGCGTGCCGCCGCCCGGTCCCCAGAAGAGCATGTCGCCGCGTTGCATCTGCGCCAACGGCACCTTGCGGCCGGAGTTGTACTGGTAGCCGCTGTAGTGCTGGAGGTACACGCCGGCGCCTGCGAAGGCGTACATCATCAGGCCCGAGCAGTCGAAGCCGACGGTGTAGTAGTCGCCGTACGAGTCGCCCACGCCCCAGTCGCGCACGCCCACGGTCGGACCGTTGTAGTTGCCGCCGCCCCACGAGTAGCGCACACCCAGCTGCGACAACGCCCGCGCCACCACGGTCTCCACGCCACCGCCGGCACTGGGCGCGGACACCGGGCGGTTGACCGGGGCGCTGGGCTTGGCGGCCAGCGCGGCCTGGCGAGCGGCTTCCTCCTCCTCGCGGCGCTTGGCCTCGACCCACTGGTTGTACTGCGCGCGCTGGCTTTCGAGGCTCTGCACCGCGCCCAGCGCCTCGGTCAGCTCGGCCTCGACGCGGCTCTTGTCGCCCTCGATCGCCGCCGCCCGCGCGGCCTGGCCCTGCCGGGCCTGGGCGGCGACCTGGTGGGCGGTGTCGGCGTCGAGCTTGGCCTGCTCGGCCGCCGCCTGCTTCTGGTTGGCCAACTCCAGCGCGGCGCGGGCCGCCGCGTCCTTGTTGGCTTGTTCCGACCGCGCCCACTCGACGTCGTCGAGCGCGTTGAGGTTGGCGTCGCCGACCGCCGCGAGGAGTTGGTTGCGGGCCAACAGGTCCTCCGGGCTGGACGCGCCCAGGTAGGCCGACAGCGACCCGATCGTGCTGCCCTGCTGGTAGCTGGCGGCGGCGAACTCGTCGAGCGCGGTACGGGCCGCGGCGACGGCCCGGCCGGCCGCGTCGGCCTCGGTGCGGGCGGCGTCGGCGGCCTGCCGGGCCTTGGTCGCCTCGTCCTGCGCGGTCTCCAGGTCGACGCGGGCCTTGTTGGCCGACTCCATCTTCTGGGCGACGTCGTCGGTGAGCTTGTGCAGCTCCGCCTCGGCGGCGGTCAGCTGACTGGTCAGCTCGCCGACGCGGGCGGCCTTGGCGTCGGCCTCGCGCCGACCGGCGCTGATCTGGTCGTCACCGGGGTTGGGCGGCGGCGGTGGCACCGCTGCCGCCACACCGGGGAACAGGACGAGCGCCGCGGCCAGCATGATCACCCACCGGGTCACGACACCCGCCTCCCCACCCCGCTCGGCCGAACCGCGTTCCACCGAATGGCGTGACGCGGACACGTTCCGAGACTGTGCCACTCCAACACCAAGGTTTCCAATTGACCCAGCATGAACTTCAGCCACATGGGTCACAGATGTTTACCGCTGGTGTGTGCTAGTTGACCTTCCGGTCGAGGTCGGCCCAGTACGGCTCGCGGAGCTTGAACTTCTGCACCTTGCCGGTGGCCGTGCGCGGGATCGCGTCCCGGAACTCCACCGACGTGGGCGCCTTGTACCCGGCCAGCCGCTGCTTGCAGTGCGCGATCAGCTCGGCCTCGGTGACCTGCGCGCCCTCGGCCGGCACGACCAGCGCCTTGATCGTTTCACCCCACTTGTCGTGCGGCACGCCGATCACCGCCGCCTCGGCCACGGCGGGGTGGCTGAACAGGGCGTCCTCGACCTCGATGGACGACACGTTCTCCCCGCCGGTGATGATCACGTCCTTCTTGCGGTCGGAGATCGTGAGGTGGCCCTCGTCGTCCAGCGTGCCGCCGTCACCGGTGTGGAACCAGCCGTCCTCGATCGCCTCGGCGGTGGCCCGCGGGTTCTCCCAGTAGCCCGCCATGACGTTGTTGGTGCGCGCCATGACCTCGCCGGACTCGGCGATGCGCAGCCGGACCCCGAGCCCCGGCGCACCGGCCCGCGACAGCTTGCGCGCCCGGTCCTCGGCCGGGAGGTCGTCGTCGCCGGGGCGGGTGCGGTTGAACGTGAGCAGCGGGGAGGTCTCGGTCAGGCCGTAGAGCTGGAGGAATTCCCAACCAAGTTCCTCACCCACGCGGGCGATGGTGCGGCTGGGCGGCGGTGCGCCCGCGCACACGATGCGCACTTTGTCCCGGCCGGGGATCTCGCCGTCCCACGTCTGCGCGGCGTCCAGCACGGCGTTCCACACGGCCGGCGCACCGCACATCAGCGTGACGCCGTGGTCGCGCACCCGGCGCAGGATCTCCGCGCCGTCCACCTTGCGCAGCACCACCTGCGGCACGCCCAGGCCCGCCAAGCCGAACGGCATGCCCCAGCCGTTGCAGTGGAACATCGGCAGGACGTGCATGTAGACGTCCCGCTCCCACGCGCGGGTGTGCATGGCGAAGGTGACGGCGTTGAGCCAGATGTTGCGGTGCGTCATCTGGACGCCCTTGGGGCGCGCCGTCGTGCCGGAGGTGTAGTTGATCGTGGCCGTCGCGTCCTCGTCCGGCTCCGCCCAGGGGCGCGGCTCGGTGTCGAAGCGCAGCAGCTGTTCGGTCTCCTCGCCGAGGGTGAAGCGGTGGCGGGCGGTGACCTGGTCGAGCTCCAACTCGGGGTCCACGAGCAGCACGGAGGCCCCGCTGTGCTCGACGATGTAGGACACCTCGTCGGGCCGCAGCCGGAAGTTCACCGGCACGCAGATCCGGCCGCTCGCGGGGACGGCGTGCAGCAGTTCGAGCAGGCGGGCGGAGTTGTGGCTGACCACGGCGACGCGCTCGCCTTCCCCGACCCCCAACGCGTCCAGCCCCGCCTGCCAGGCGCGAACCCGGTCGGCGAACCGGCGGTAGGTCGTGGTGGGCACGGGCGCGGCGGGCTGGTTCGGCTCGTCGACGGTGGCGGTGGTGTCCGCGTGGACGTGCTCGGCGCGGTAGAGGAAGTCGGCGACTGTGAGGGGTACGCGCATACGCGAGCACCTTATTGACCTGCGTCACACACGGCTACTCACCAGTTCGGCCCGGCTCCTCCTGCACGCGAGGCATGAAGCTGGTCGCGTGCGGGGTGATCACCAGGTGCTCGGGTCGCCCCACGTGCGCACCGGCCCGGAGTCCGTCACGGGCACCGCCACCAGCTCGGGCAGGACCTCCTCGACCCGGTCGCGCACCAGCGCCGTGGCGACCCCGTCGTAGGGCGTCGGCTCGTCGTTGCAGATCACGACCGCGGCACCGGCCTGCGCCGCCAGGCCCACCAGCCCGGCCGCCGGTTCCACCAGCAGCGAGGTGCCCGCCACCAGCATGAGGTCGCAGTCCAGCGCCGCCATCCGGGACCGCCGCAGCACGTCGGGGTCCAGCGGCTCGCCGAACACCACCGCGGTGGACTTGAGGGTGCCGCCGCACGTGGTGCAGTCCGGGTCCTCCTCCCCCGCCCGCACCCGCGCCAGCGCGTCGGCCATCGAGCCCGGCGCTCCGCAGTCCACGCACACCGTCCCCAGCATCGACCCGTGCAGCTCCACCACCCCGGACGACCCGGCCCGCTGGTGCAGCCCGTCGACGTTCTGGGTCAGCAGGGTCCGCAGCCGTCCGGCGCGTTCCAGGTCCACCAGCGCCCGGTGCGCGGCGTTGGGCGCAGCCGTCCACATCGGGTGGTCGACGCGGAACCGCCACGCCGCCCGCCGCACGGACGAGTCGTTCAGGTAGCTCTCCAGGGTGAACTCGCGGCCCAGCTCGGTCCACAGCCCGGACGGTCCGCGGAAGTCGGGGATGCCCGACCCGGTCGACACCCCGGCCCCGGTGAGCACGGTGATCCGCCGCGCCGCGGCCATCGCGTCCCGTGCGTCCATGCGCCCACCCTCGCACGCCGCCGGTTTGCGAGCATGACCCGGTGCGCAGGACGTGGGGTGCGGTCGTCGGGGTTGTCGGCTTGATCACAGGGGTGGCGGGGGCGTTCCTGCCGTGGCTGCGGTCGGGGACGGTGGTGCGGAACAGTTACGAGGTGCTCGCGTTCCGTGGTTTCGCCGGGTTGGACGGCACGGCGGGCGAGGTGGTGCGGGGCGTGTGGGTGGCGATCACCCCCTTGGCGGTGTCCTGCGTGGTGCTTTGGGTGCTGCGACTTCACCGGTTCGCCGCATGCGTCGCCCTGGTTTTTGGCACGATTGCGGGAACGGTGGCGGCCCTTGCCGCCGTCCAAGGGGGCAACGAGGGAGCACTGGTCGGGATCACCCCGACCGGGCCGCTGGTGACCCTCGGTGGTGCGTTGCTGGGGGTCGCGGGTGCGATCACCGTGCTCACCGCGAAATCCCGCACCGTGATCGTGAGTCCAGGAGGAGCACCGTGAGCTACCCAGGTGGCGGCGGAGGCGAATGGCCACCGCAGAACAACCCCTACGGCCAGCCGCAGCCCGGCTTCGGCCAGCAGGGCGGCTACCCGCAGCAGCCGCAGCCCGGTTACGGGCAGCAGCAGCCGGGCGGGTACCCGCAGACCGGTCCCCAGCCCCAGCAGGGCTTCCCGCAGACCGGTCCGCAGGGCTTCCCCCAGCAGGGGTACGGCCAGCAGCCCGGGTACGGCCAGGAGCAGGGCTACGGGCAGCAGCCCGGGTTCGGCGGCCCGCAGCAGCCGTTCGGGCAGCAGCCCTACGGCTTCGCGGGCGGCGAGCCGCCCAAGAAGAAGCGCACGGGCCTGATCGTCACGGCGATCGTGGCCGTGATCGCGCTGGCCGCGGGCACCTTCTTCACGGTGCAGGCGCTGCGCAGCTCGGACGTGGCGGCGGGCTCGGAGACCCCGACCACGGCGGCGAACAACCTGCTCAGCGCGCTGGGCAGCGGTGACGTCCTGGGCATCATGAACGGCCTGGCGCCGGCCGAGGCGAAGCTGAGCAAGGACTACACCGAGGCCACGGTCGACGAGGCCAAGCGGCTGGAGATCCTGAAGAAGGACGCCGACCCGCAGAAGATCAGCGGTGTCGAGATCAAGAGCGAGGGCATCAAGTTCGACGACGCCGCCGCCGAGAAGGTCAACGACCGCCTGACCATCAACAAGGTGGTCGAGGGCAAGATCACGGTGACCTCGGACGTCAAGAAGATCCCGCTGACCGACAAGCTGGTCAAGGCGCTGGGCGCGAAGCTGGACCAGGAGCCCGAGACCGAGACGCTCGACTTCGCCAAGGAGAAGGACAAGCGCAAGGGCAAGCCGATCGGCATCGCGACGATCAAGGTCGGCGACGACTGGTACCCGTCGCTGTTCTACACGATCGCCAACGCCTACCTCGAGGACGAGGACCTGAAGTGGCCCGCGCAGGGCATCAAGCCGGCCGGCGCGGACAGCGCCGAGGCGGCGGCGAAGCAGATCGTGGAGAAGAGCCTGGCCGGTGACCTGGAGGGCGTCATCGCCCTGCTGCCGCCGGACGAGATGGGCGTCATCCAGGACCTGGGCCCGGTGCTGCTGGACCAGGCCGGCCGCGTGGGCGACAGCGGCGCGAAGCTGGTGGAGCTGGAGACGGACTCGAAGGACGTCACCGGCGGCAAGCAGCTGACCATCAAGAAGCTGGTGCTCGAGGTCAAGGGCAAGAAGGCCGAGATCAGCCGCGACGGCGACTGCTACACCGCCAAGGCGCCGGACGGCAAGTCGCAGAAGATCTGCGCCGACGAGATCGCGCAGCTGGTGGAGCAGCAGGGCGGTCGCGACGTGCCGCCGGCGGCTGTCGACGTGATCTCCCGCGTCGGCGCGCAGGTCCTCAAGGACGGCCTGGGCGTCGTGGCGACCGAGGTGGACGGCAAGTGGTACGTCAGCCCGATCCGGACGTACAGCGAGGTCGTGCTGACCCTCATGCGCGGCCTGGAGCCGAAGGACATCGACGAGCTGCTCAAGCTGGTCAAGTAAGTCCCGCGACGAAAGCCCCCGCTCGGCTCCGGCCGGCGGGGGCTTTCGTCGTTTGCGACTACATGGTGGCCAGCTGGTCCAGCCACTTCAGGATCGCCTGGTTCGTCTCGTCCGGCATTTCCTGCTGGATCCAGTGACCGCAGTCCAGGCTCGTCACGTCCGCATTCGGCACGAACTCCGCCAGTCGTTCGAACCTCGGGATCGTGTCGCGGTCGCCGTAGACCATGAGCGCGGGCTGCCGGACGACCGGGTCCACGTCGGCCAGCAGGCGCCAGTTGCGGTCGAGGTTCCGGTACCAGTTGATGCTGCTGGTGAAGCCGGTCGACTGGAAAGCGGAGACGAAGACGGCCAGTTCGTCGTCGCTCATGACGGGCTCGCCGAGAGGTGTCTCCGCCCTGGCGAGGTCGATCATCGCCATACCCGGCCGGGGCGGTTGCGGGGGCACGTTCTTCCGGAACAGGTTGCGCAGGAACCGGGCCGTGTTCCCGTCGAGCACGGCGTCCGCGACGCCCGGCTGCCGGTTGAAGTGGACGAAGTAGAAGTCGCCGCCGAACACGGCCTCCATGAACTCGATCCAGGGCGTCTCGCCGCGCTCCTGGTAGGGCAGGCTCAGGGCCACCACGCCGTTCACCCGGTCCGGGTGCAGCAGGGCCAGACCCCAGACGACGAACGCGCCCCAGTCGTGGCCGACGAAGGTGGCGTCCTCGTAGCCGTAGTGGTCAAGGAGTGCGACGAGGTCACCCGTCAGGTGCTCGATGCCGTAGTCCGCCACTTCGCTCGGGCGGGACGAGCCGCCGTAGCCCCGCTGGTTCGGGACGATCACGTGGTAGCCCGCCGCGGTCAGGGCCGGCACCTGGTGGCGCCAGGAGAAGGCGTGTTCCGGCCAGCCGTGGCAGAGCACAATGGGCTTGCCGACGTTCTCCCGGCCCGCTTCGAACACCTCCAGTTCCACGCCGTTGACGCGGACGAGGGTGGGTTCGGGAAAGTCTGTGGTGTTCATGCCGCCATCGTGCGGACCGAAACCGGTCACCCCATGACCGGTTTTCTGTGCGAGTCTCGGCGGCGTGCGAGCCGACCGGCTGATGGCCATCCTCCTGCTGCTGCAACAGCGCGCGCAGCTGACCGCGGCGGACGTCGCCCGGGAGATGGAGGTGTCCGAGCGCACCGCCCGCCGTGACCTCGACGCCCTGGCGATGGCCGGCGTGCCCATCTACTCCACACCGGGCCGGGGCGGCGGTTGGCGCCTCGTGGGCGGCGCCCGCACCGACCTGTCCGGGCTGACCGCGAGCGAAGCCCGCGCCCTGTTCCTGGTCGCCGGCCCGGCCTCGGCGGCGACGCCCGCGGTGAAAGCGGCGCTGCGCAAGCTCGTCCGCGCCCTGCCCGAGCCTTTCCGGGTGCACGCCGAGGCGGCGGCGTCGTCGCTGGTCACGGACCCGCAGCGGTGGGGGTCGAGCCGGGTCGAGCACCGGCCGCCGCCCCGCTTCCTCGACGACCTCCAGGACGCGGTGATCCGCGGCGTCCAGGTGCGGCTCGGCTACGTCGACGGCAACGGCATCGGGACCGAGAGGACCGTCCATCCGCTGGGCATCGTCGCCAAGGGCCACTGGTGGTACCTCGTCTGCGACACCGACGCGGGCAGGCGGACCTTCCGGGTCGACCGCGTGTCGTCCGCCGACCCGACCGGCGATCCCGTGCGCCGACCCGACGACTTCGACCTCGCCGCGAGCTGGCGCGAGATCGCCGACGAGGTCGACCGCAGGCGCACGCCCCTCGAGATCCAGGCGATCTGCGCACCCGACGGGATGGCCCGGCTCCGGATGGTGCTCGGCGACCGGCTCCAGGTCGGGGGCGCCACGGTCGACGGCCGCGTCGAGGTCGTGATCCGCGGCTACAACGAGTACGCGCTCGCGGGCGAGCTCGCCGGGCTGGTCGAGTGGCTGGAGGTGACCGGCCCCGCGGGTGTGCGGGACCACTTGGCCTGGATCGGCGGCGCGCTCGTCGAGCGGTACGGCTGAGACCGGTCCACTCAGGTCCGCCGTGGGCCGAGGGTGCGGGCGAGCCAGGTCGCGCCGATGGTCAGGGCCAGGGCGCAGACCCCGGAGACGGTGAGAGCGGTTCCCACGCCGCTGTCGCGGCCGAGCGCGCCGAGGACGTTGCCGATGGGCGGCACCTGGCCGAACAGGAACGCGGCGAACACGAGAGCGACCGCGAGCAGCACCGACCACCCGTGTTGCGTGACCACCGGGCGCGCGCACAGCACGCCCACGCCGACCCCGGTCAGCCCGCACACCAGCAGTGCGACGAACCCGATCAGCACCACCGGCAGCGGGTACGGCCGGGGCTGGGTCAGCAACGGCACCAGGGTCGCCAGGGCCGCCACGACCAGCACGGCCAACCCCGACAGCACCGCCACCGCCGCGTGCACCCGTCCCCACCCGGCGGTCGCCACGGTCACCGATCGGCGCACCGGGTCCTCGGCAGTCGCGATGACGATGGTCAGCCACACCGCCACCGGGTAGACGAACACGCAGGTCCCGGCGTACGCCGACAGCGGCGGGCCGGCGTCGGACGAGTTCAACATCGCCAGCACGGCCCCGAACAGCAGCAACGGCGGCAGCCAGCGCTGGGTGCGCAGGACGTCGGCCAGCAGGTACCGGACCAGAGCCGTCACGACCGCACGCTCCGCACCGAGCACCCCAGCCGCAGCACCGACGCCAACACCTCGTCACTGTGCGCAGCCGCGACCTCGACCCGTGCCCCCGAACCGACCGGGTCCGCCGACAGCACGCCCTCCAACGCGCTGACCTCGGACAACAGCTCCCCCACCCGGGCCAACTCGATCACCACTCCGTTCGAGGCGGCTCCCAGCGGCAGCACCCGCGCGCCGGGGAGGTCGTGGCCGTGGTGGTCGGTGACCAGGACGGCGGCCTCCGACGCGGTCACCACCGACCGCAGCACCTCGCCCGCCGCCGCGTCCAGGCCCGACCACGGCTCGTCCAGCACCAGCAGGTCCCGGGCCATCAGGGCCTGGACCAGCGCGATCTTCTGCGTGTTGCCCTTGGACAGGGTGGCCATCGGCGCGTCCGGGTCGCCGACGAACCCCAGGGCCTCGACCAGGTCCCACCGCACCGGCACACCCCGCACCGCCGCCAGGTGCCGCAGGTAGTCACGGGCGCTCAACCGGACGCCGGGCGGGAAGCGCTCGGGCATCCACCCCACCGAAGCGGGCCGCGACACCGAGCCCGAGGTGGGCCTGCTGAGGCCGGCGGCGATGCGCAGCAACGTCGACTTGCCCGAGCCGTTGCCCCCGGTGACGACCACCGCCTCGCCGGGCTCGACGGACAGCGACACGTCCCGCAGCACCCACGGACCGCGTCCGTACCGCTTCCCGATTCGATCAAGACGGACCACGGGTGTGATGATGCTCCGATCTACGTGGGGCCGGCTTGAAGCCGAATACAGGACACGCGTACTGTTTAGGTCGAGAGCGCGCCGCACTCCCGGGTGCGGAAGACTCACCAGAAGTTCCCCAACCGACTTCGCGCGTCACCAGATGGAGTTTCACGTGACTGGACCAGGGATGCCCGTGCCTGCCGGCACCGGAGGCACCAGCAAGGACAGCTTCGGCGCCCGCGGCACGCTCACCGTGGGGGACGCCTCGTACGAGGTGTTCCGGCTGAGCGCGGTCGAGGGCGCCGAGCGTCTGCCGTACAGCTTGAAGATCCTGCTGGAGAACCTGCTGCGGACCGAGGACGGCGCGAACATCACCGCCGACCACGTGCGCGCCCTGGCCTCCTGGGACCCGTCCGCCGAGCCGGACACGGAGATCCAGTTCACCCCCGCCCGCGTGGTGATGCAGGACTTCACCGGCGTGCCCTGCGTGGTGGACCTCGCCACCATGCGCGAGGCCGTCACCCAGCTCGGCGGCGACCCGTCCAAGGTCAACCCGCTGGCGCCCGCCGAGCTGGTCATCGACCACTCGGTCATCGCCGACATCTTCGGCCGCCCGGACGCCTTCGAGCTCAACGTCGACCTGGAGTACGAGCGCAACAAGGAGCGCTACCAGTTCCTGCGCTGGGGCCAGACGGCGTTCGACGAGTTCAAGGTCGTCCCGCCGGGCACCGGCATCGTGCACCAGGTCAACATCGAGCACCTGGCCCGCGTGGTCATGGTCCGCGGTGGCCAGGCGTACCCGGACACGCTGGTCGGCACCGACTCGCACACCACGATGGTCAACGGCATCGGCGTGCTGGGCTGGGGCGTCGGCGGCATCGAGGCCGAGGCCGCCATGCTGGGCCAGCCGGTGTCGATGCTGATCCCGCGCGTGGTCGGCTTCAAGCTGCACGGCGAGCTGCCCGCCGGCGCGACCGCGACCGACCTGGTGCTCACGATCACCGAGATGCTGCGCCAGCACGGCGTGGTCGGCAAGTTCGTCGAGTTCTACGGCTCGGGCGTGGGCGCGGTGCCGCTGGCCAACCGCGCCACCATCGGCAACATGAGCCCCGAGTTCGGCTCGACCTGCGCGATCTTCCCGATCGACGGCGAGACCATCGACTACCTGAAGCTGACCGGCCGCTCGGCCGAGCAGCTGGCGCTGGTCGAGGCCTACGCCAAGGAACAGGGCATGTGGCACGACCCGGCGCACGAGCCGGTGTACTCCGAGACCCTGGAGCTGGACCTGTCGACGGTCGTCCCGTCGATCGCCGGCCCGAAGCGCCCGCAGGACCGCATCGAGCTGACCGACGCCAAGGAGGCGTTCCGGCAGGCGCTGGGCGCGTACGTGGCGCACACCGAGGACAGCTCGAAGTCCACTGTGGACGAGGCCGTGGACGAGACCTTCCCGGCCAGCGACCCGATCTCGGTGTCCAACGGCGACTCCGGCGGCGAGCCGCGGGTGTTCCACTCGGCCGCCGAGGGCGCGCAGGGCCGTCCGTCCAACCCGGTGAAGGTGACCGTGGACGGCGCGGAGTTCGAGCTGGACCACGGCGCGGTCGCGATCGCCGCGATCACCTCGTGCACCAACACGTCCAACCCGTCGGTGATGCTCGGCGCGGCGCTGCTGGCGAAGAAGGCCGTGGAGAAGGGCCTGGAGCGCAAGCCGTGGGTCAAGACGACCCTGGCGCCGGGCTCGAAGGTCGTCATGGACTACTACGAGCGCGCCGGCCTGCTGCCGTACCTGGAGAAGCTGGGCTTCCACCTGGTCGGCTACGGCTGCACCACGTGCATCGGCAACTCCGGCCCGTTGCAGGACGAGATCTCGGCCGGCATCAACTCCGGTGACCTGGCCGCGGTGTCGGTGCTGTCGGGCAACCGGAACTTCGAGGGCCGGATCAACCCGGACATCAAGATGAACTACCTCGCGTCCCCGCCGCTGGTGGTGGCCTACGCGCTGGCCGGTTCGATGGACAAGGACATCACCACCGAGCCGCTGGGCGCCGACCCGCAGGGCAACCCGGTGTACCTGTCCGACATCTGGCCGTCGCCGCAGGAGATCTCCGAGGTCGTCGCGTCGTCGATCTCGCCGGAGGGCTTCACCAAGGGCTACGCGGACGTGTTCGCGGGCGACCAGCGCTGGCAGTCGCTGCCCACGCCGACCGGCAAGACCTTCGAGTGGGACGCCGAGTCCACCTACGTGCGCAAGCCTCCGTACTTCGAGGGCATGGAGATGGACCCGAAGCCGGTCACCGAGATCGCGGGCGCGCGCGTGCTGGCGCTGCTGGGCGACTCGGTCACCACGGACCACATCTCCCCGGCCGGCGCCATCAAGGCCGACTCGCCCGCGGGCAAGTACCTCACCGAGCACGGCGTGGACCGGAAGGACTTCAACTCCTACGGCTCCCGCCGCGGCAACCACGAGGTGATGATCCGCGGCACCTTCGCCAACATCCGGTTGCGCAACCTGCTGCTGGACGACGTGCAGGGCGGCTTCACCCGCAACTTCCTGGAGGAGGACGCGCCGCAGACCACCATCTACGACGCGTCGGTGGCCTACGCCGCCGCGGGCATCCCGCTGGTCGTGCTGGCGGGCAAGGAGTACGGCTCGGGTTCGTCGCGCGACTGGGCGGCGAAGGGCACCTCGCTGCTGGGCGTGCGGGCGGTGATCGCCGAGTCCTTCGAGCGCATCCACCGGTCCAACCTGATCGGCATGGGCGTGCTGCCGCTCCAGTTCCCGGCCGGCGAGACCGCGGCGTCCCTGGGCCTGGACGGCACGGAGACCTTCGACTTCACCGGCATCACCGCGCTCAACGACGGTGACACGCCGCGCACGGTCAAGGTCGTCGCCACGAAGGCGGACGGGGCGAAGATCGAGTTCGACGCGGTCGTCCGCATCGACACCCCCGGCGAGGCCGACTACTACCGCAACGGCGGCATCATGCAGTACGTGCTGCGCAAGATGGTCCGCAGCTAGTTCGACGGTGTGAGGGGCCGTCCACCCAGTCGGGTGGGCGGCCCTTTCGCTTGCTACTGGATCAACGCGCCGAGGTCGATGTCCACCGGGAACGGCACGGCGGTCTTCAACCGGTCGTGGAAGATGCCGGTCAGGGCGTAGGACTCGGTGGCCGGGTCCAACTCGTACACGTAGGCGACCGGCTGGCCGTCGCTGTTCTCGACCCGCCAGTAGTGCTTGATGCCCGCTTGGGCGTACCGGCGGGGCTTCGTCTCCCGGTCCCGGATCTCGGACGACTTGGACACCACCTCGACGACCATCGTCACGTCGTCCGGCAGGTAGTAGGTCCGATCCAAGTTCGCGGCGGCAGTCTCCGTCACCACCGACACATCGGGGCACGGCCGCTGCCGCTCCCCCAACACCACGTCCATCTCCCTGTCCGCGGTCAACCCGTCCGGTGTCTGTCGGCAGAGTTCGCCACGGAGCCCGTCGACGACCAGCATGTGGAACTTCGTCTGTGGGCTCATGATGATGAGTTCTCCGTCGATCAACTCGATGTGCTTGAGCGCATCGAGGGCTCCGCCAGGGCCGTCAGGGCTGAGTCGGTCGAGGTCAGCCGCTGTCCAGCCGTCGACCGGGACGTAGGGCCACTGGAGGTCAGCCGTCATGCGCCAACCATAGGACCAGCGCTCGGGGTGTTCAAAAGGAGCCGCTGTCATGCGCCAACGATAGGACCGGCGCCTCAGTGCTCAGATGCCGCCCGCGCCCAACATTGGTGCGAGGTAGCCACGCAAAACCTTCTTCAGTTCGACCACCAGCGCCGGCCGGTCGTCGGGCGCGGCGGCCACGATCATCGGGATCAACCCCCCGAACAGCTGCATGGTCACCATCACCGTCCGACCGCGCTGCACCGCATCCAGATCAGGACACCGAGCCGCGAACACCGCGTCCAGGCGGCCGAAGACCGCCGCGTGCACGTTGCGGGTCGGGATGGCGAGCTTTTCCGGCATGTCCGGGCGGCCGAAGAGGGCCTTGAAGCCCGGGTTGGCGACGTTCACCGCCACCATCGGGTCGGCCATGCGGTCGATCAAGTCGTCCAGCGGCAGGTCCGCGTGCTCCGGGGTGAGCGAGCCGTGGGCCTCGCGCAGCTGCTCCAGGTACCGGTCCGCCAAGGCCTGCGCGATGGCCTCCTTGTTGGCGTAGAACTGGTACAGCGTGCCCGGCGAGACGCCCGCCCGCGCCGCGATCGCATTGGTGGTCGCGGCCTCGTAGCCGACCTCCGCGAACACCGCCGCCGCCGCGTCCTGCAACTCGGCCATCCGCCGCTCGCCCCGGGCCTGCCTGCGCACCGTCACGGGCACCACCTTCTCACCTCGTTGACAAACACGAGCGATCACTCGTATTTTCAAAACACGAGCACTCGCTCGTATTCCACTCTACCGAGGAGCAGACCGTGTACGAGCTGGGGCGATTCGTCGTGCGCCGACGGCGGTGGGTGCTCGCCTTCGCCGTCGTCGTGACCGTGGTGGCGGCGGTGATCGGGAGTGGGGCGCTGTCGGCGCTGTCGCTGTCGCGGTACGAGGTGGTCGGGACGGACTCGCAGCGGGCCGCCGACGTGTTGGAGCGGGAGTTCGGGACCGGCAACCCGAACATCACGCTGCTCGTCACCGCGCACGGGTCGGTGGACGACCCCGCCGTGGTGGCCGAAGGGCGGCGGCTGACCGAGGAACTGCGCGGGGCCACCGCCGAGGCCACCTCGTACTGGGACGACCGCAGCCCGGCGCTGCGGTCCGAGGACGGCACCCAAGCCCTGGTCCTGGGCCGCGTGCCGGGGTCGGCGACCGAGGCGCGGGCGGCGATCGCCGAGTTGTCCGAGCGGTTCACCCTCGACAACGACGTGGTGTCGGTCGGCGTCGGCGGGCAGGACGAGGTGTTCCGGCAGGTCGGCGCGCAGGCCGCGCGGGACTTCCTGCGGGCCGAGATGATCATCGTGCCGGTGGTGTTGTTGCTGCTCGTACTGCTGTACCGGCGGGTGTCGATGGCGCTGGTGACGATCGGGATCGGGCTGTTCGCGATGGTGGCGACCCTCGCGGGCCTGCGCGGGCTGACGTACCTGACCGAGGTCTCGACGTTCGCGGCCAACATCACGCTGGTCATGGGGCTCGCGCTGGGCGTGGACTACTGCCTGTTCGTCATCGCCCGGTACCGCGAGGAACTGGCGGGAGGCGCGGACGTGCCGACGGCGGTGGCGCGGGCGGTCGGGACGGCCGGGCGGACGGTGCTGTTCAGCGGGCTGACGGTGGCCGCGTCGCTGGCGATGCTGGTGCTGTTCCCCTTCCCGTTCCTGCGCTCGTTCGCCTACGCGGGTGTGCTGGTGGTCGCGCTGTCGGTGGTGGGGGCGTTGACGATCCTGCCCGCCGCGCTGGCGTCGCTGAAGCCGCACCCGGCGCGGGAGCGGACGAGCGGGTTCTGGGCGCGCACGGCCGGGGCCGTCATGAGGCGTCCACTGTGGACCGGAGGGGTCGCCCTGCTCGGGCTGCTCCTGGTGGCCGCGCCGGTGCTGGGACTGCGGTTCGGGCTGCCCGACGACCGCATCCTGCCGCCCGACGCGTCCAGCCGGGTGGTGCAGGACCAGATCCGGGTCGGGTTCGGGCAGGAACAGACCGACGCGCTCCGGGTGGTCGGAGCGGGCGTGCGCGATGCGGAGGCTTTCGCGCGCCGGCTGGACGAGGTGCCCGGCATCGTCCAGGTCGACCACCGCACCACCGACTACGGCACCTACTGGACCGCGATCCCCAGCCAAGAGGCCCTGAACGGTGACGTGCCCGAGCTGGTGCGGCAGGTGCGGGCGTTGGAGCCGGGGTACCTGGTCGGCGGCTACCCGGCCGAGTTGGCCGACTTCCGCGACGCGCTCACCGACCGCCTGCCGCTGGTGGTCGCGTTGATCCTCGCCGTCACGTTCGTCCTGCTGTTCCTGATGACCGGCAGCATCCTGTTGCCGCTCAAGGCCACCGCGCTCAACCTGCTCAGCCTGGCGGTGATGTTCGGCGTGGTGGTGTGGGGGTTCCAGAACGGCAACCTCGCGCACCTGCTGGGTTTCACCGCCACCGGGACCGTCGAGCCGAGCATCCCGATCCTGATGTTCTGCATCGCCTACGGGCTGTCGATGGACTACGAGGTGTTCATGGTGTCGCGGATCTCCGAGGAGTACCACCGCACCGGCGACGAGCGGACCGCCGTCACCACCGGCCTCCAGCGCTCCGCGCCGCTGATCACCGCCGCCGCCGCGATCCTGGCCTTCTCGTTCGCCGCCTACACCACCGGCAGCGTCATGATCTTGCAGATGCTCGGCGTGGGCATGGCGGTCGCGGTGCTGGTGGACGCGACGGTCGTGCGGGCGGTGCTGGTGCCGTCGCTGATGCGGTTGGCGGGCCGGGCGAACTGGTGGGCGCCGCCGTTCCTGCGTCGCCTGCACACCCGGTTCGGGCTGTCGGAGGGCTCGCTAGGGTGATCCCCTTCGAGGGGGTCGAGGATGTTCGCGTTGGTGTTGGTGGGACTGCTCAGCACGCTGTGGGAGTTCGGGCCGCTGGTCGGCGCCGGTGTGCTCGCGGTGGTGACCGGGTGGACGCGGTCGGTGCGGCTGGGCATGGCGACGGCCGCGTTCACCGTGGCGGCGCTGGTCACCTACCAGCCGTTCCCGGCGGTGGTCGCGCTGGCCGGCGCGCTGCTGATCGCCGCCCACGACGTGCACGCGCGGCGTCCCGGCGAGTGGTTCCCCCTGCTGGCCATCGGTTCCGGGGTGCTGCTCGCGTTCTTCGGCGAGGAGTGGGTGGCGTTCAGGCCGGTCTGGGACGACACCGACACCGATGTCACCTTCTACGCCGACCTGAGCGCGTCGACCGCGGTCGCGATCGGCTCCACGGGCTCGGACTGGGCGTTGTCCGTGGTGGTCGCCGTGGTGGTGGCGACGGGGTTCGCGGTGTGGGCGTGGCGGACGCGGAGCCTGGTGGTGCTCGCGACCGCCGCGGGCTACCTCGCCGCCGCCTGGTACGCCGAGCCAGCGGTGTCCGGGCCGGGGATGCAGTTCCTGAGCCAGGAGCAGTTCATGGTCGCGTTCGCCTCGGCGGACGCAGTCTACCGGCCCGAGGTGGTGGTGCTCGCCGGTGCTGCGGTGGCCTACGGGCTGGCGCACGGGTGGCGGGACTGGGTGCCGCTCGCGGTGGTCGGGCCGTTGAGCACGCTGTGGGAGTACGGCGGCGCGGCGGGCACGGCCGTGCTGCTGGTCACGGCGTGGCGGCTGCGCAGTGGGCGGCTCGCGGGCGCGGCGGTGGCGTTCGCGGTGGCGGACTTCGTCGGCGCACAACCGGTTCCGGCCGTGGTGGCGCTGGCCGGCGCGCTGGTGATCATGGCGTACGACCTGCACGCCCGCCGGCCCGGCGTGTGGTTCGCGTTGTTCGGCGTGGGGACCGGGCTGTTCCTGGTGGCGGCCCAGTGGCACGCGACCGCGCAGAGCGAGTCCTTCGGCTGGTTCGCCTACGCGCCCGTGACCTCCACACACATGCTGTGGACCGAGGGGTCGGTGGGCGGGCTCCCGCCGTCGTGGACCGCGGTGGACCCGTTGCTCGTCTTCCACCCGGCGGCGCTGGTGCTGGCCGGTGCGGCGGTCGCGCTCGTCCTGCGCGACCGCCGCACGCGAACCCCTTAGAACGGCTGGACGTTGGGCTGGAAGACCTGCCCGGCGGCCGGCGTCTTGAGGTTGACCAGGTAGTCGGTCACCACGGTGTCCGCACCCGCGCTGTCACCCAGGATGCAGTGCCCGAAGGCGTCGACGCTCAGCAGCACCGCGTTGCCGAGCTGACGGGTCATGCGCTGGGAGAACTTGTACTGCGTCGCCGGGTCGTAGTAGTTGCCCACCACGACGACCGGGTTCTTGGTGCGCTTGTTCCACGGCCCGGCGTAGCGGTCCGGGTGCGGCGCGGGCCACGAGGCGCAGGTCAGCAGGTCGGACGCGGCCTGCTGACGACCGAAGGTGGGTGACTCCCGCTCCCACTTCGCCGCGACGAACGGGAACAGCTCCGGGATGCGCACGAACGGCTTGTCCGTGCAGTTCACGGCGTAGTACGAGTCGTCGGACAGGTACTCGGCGTCGGCCAGGCCCGCCCGCACGTCGGCCAGGCCGTGCTTGTTGGCCAACGGCTTCTCCAGCTCCGGCTCCGCCTGCACGGTCAGCGCCGCGCTCGGGTGCAGCACGGCGTAGATCGACTGCAACCAGGCGGCCAGCGCCTTGAACCGGGTCGGCGCGTACAGGTCGCCGGTGACCCGGCCGATGTAGCCGGCGTAGGTCACGACCGTGCCCGAGGGCAGCGTGATCGGGGCCTTGCGCAGCGCGTCGCGCACCTCGTCGAACTTGGCCCGCGGGTCGCCGTCGCTGTACGCGCACTTGTCGCCCTCGGCGTCGCAGCGCTTGAGGAACGCGTCCAGGGCCAGCTCGAAGCCCTGCGCGCGCTGCCGGTCGTACTCCGCGCCGTTGGAGGTGCGCAGCGCCGGGTCCACGTTGCCGTCCAGCACCAGCGCGCGGGACCGCTGCGGGAACAGGTTCGCGTAGGTGGCGCCGAGCAGCGTGCCGTAGGAGAAGCCGACGTAGGTCAGCTCGCGGTCGCCCACGCCCTGGCGGAACAGGTCGAGGTCACGCGCCACGTCCTCGGTCGACATGTGGTCCAGCAGCGGACCGGCGACCTTCGCGCACGAGTCGGTGTAGTCCTCGGTGGCGTCCATCGTGTCGCGGATCTCGGTGCGGGTGACCGGGACCGACGACATCCGCCCGAAGACGGCGTCGGCTTCCTCCTGGGTCTTGAAGCAGCGCAACGGGGTGCTGCGCCCGACGCCACGCGGGTCGAACCCGATGAGGTCGAACCGCTTCATGATCTCCGGCTGGAAGAACGAGCTGCCGTACGCGGAGTAGATGAGCCCGGCGCCACCCGGCCCGCCGGGGTTGATGAACAGCGAGCCGACCTTGTTGGCCTGGTCGGTCGCGGGGGCCTTCATCAGCGCGACGGTGATCTTCGCGCCGTGCGGCTTGCGGTGGTCCAGCGGCACGGGGTGGTTGGCACAGCTGACCCGCTCCCGCTGCGCGGCGGGGATCTCGGCCAACACGTCGTCCGCGCACTTGCCCCACTGGATCGGCGCACCGCCTTGCGCCTGGGCTTCCTGTGCGGAGGCGGTCGCCGTGAGGCCGGAGACCGCGGTCCCCAGGGCCAACGCGACGACCAGCGTTCTACTGCCAAACTTCACGAGCGGTACTCCCTCGCGTCCGAGTCGGTGCCGCCCCTCGTCGACTATCCACGGCACCGTCGCGCGAGGCTCCCACCCGAGGGGCTCCGCGAACACCCGCAGAACGGATGGTTCTGTCCCGACTTCGGACGCGGGTGCGGCGGGCTCCGCTCTGGAGCCCGCCGCACCCGCGTACTAGCTCAGCCGATGGCCCTCGAGAGGGACAGGGCGAAGCGGCCCTCCGTGTCGGTCCACCAGCGGTGCAGTTCGAAGCCGGCCTCGGCCAGTTCCCGGGTCACGCCCTCGCGTCGGAACTTCGCCGACACCTCCGTCCGCAGCTCCTCCCCCGCCGCGAACTCGACGTCCAGGTCCAGCGCCTCCACCCGGACCTTCGCGGGTCGGTCCGCGCGCAGGCGCATCTCGATCCACTCCTCCTCCGCGTTCCACAGGGCGATGTGCCGGAACTCCTCCGCGATGAAGTTCGCGCCCAGGTCGCGGTTCAGCACCCGGAGCACGTTCCGGTTGAACTCCGCCGTCACCCCGCGGGCGTCGTCGTAGGCGCGTACCAGGACCTCCGGGTCCTTCACCAGGTCGGTGCCCAGCAGCAGCCACTCCCCCGGCTCCAGGACGTCCCGCACGGAGGCGAAGAACTTGTCGCGTTCCTCCGGGATGAGGTTGCCGATGGTGCCGCCCAGGAAGGCCACCAGCCTCGGCGACGCACCCGGGAGCAGGCCCAGGTGCTCGGTGAAGTCGCCGACCACCCCGTGCACCTTCAGGCCGGGGTAATCGGTCAGGATCTGCTTGGCCGCGTCGGTCAGCGCCGACACCGACACGTCCAGCGGCACGAACTCGTTGAGCGTTCCGTGGTCGCGCAACGCGTCCAGCAGCAGGCGGGTCTTCTCCGAGGAGCCCGAACCCAGTTCCACCAGGGCGTGCGCGCCGGTGGTCGTGGCGATCTCGGCGGCGCGGGAGACCAGGATCTCGCGTTCGGCGCGGGTCGGGTAGTACTCCGGCAGGCGGGTGATCTCCTCGAACAGGTCGCTGCCGACGGCGTCGTAGAACCACTTCGGGGACAGCCACTTCGGGGTCGCGGTCAGGCCCGCCTTCGCCTCCGCCCGGAGGGCGACGGCGGCCTCCTCGGGGGTCAGGTGCACGTCCAGCACTGGCTCGGTCATCGTCGTCCCATCGGTTGAACGTCCACAGTGGAGGGATCGGCCGTGACGACGTGCCCCTCGGGCACCTCCCGCCAGCGCGGGTCGTCGTCGAGCGGTTCCGAGGACACGGTCACCGCGTCGTCGGTCCGGCGGAACCACAGGGAGTGGGTCCACGTGGTGCCGACGAGCACGGTTCCGTTAGTGAGCAACAGGTTCAGCCGCGAGCCGGGGGCGGCGGCGGCCACTTCCGCGACCACGTCCGCCACCGCGCGCGCGGGTGGGGTGGTGGCCAGGCGCGACCGCAGCAGCGCCCACAGCAGGGCGGAGTCGGTGGGCGCGTCCAGGGTGAGCAGGTCGGCGGTGGGCAGGGTCTTGGCCAGGTCGGCGACCGAACCGGGCCAGTCGGTGACGCGGCCGTTGTGGCTGAACAGCCACTGCCCGTCGGTGAACGGCGCGCACGCCGTCTCCACGATCGGCATCCCGACCGTGGCCGAACGGACGGCGGCCAGGACGGCGCCGGACTCGGTGACCCGGCTCAGCTGAGCCAGGTTCTCGTCCGACCACAGCGTCCCGGTGCGGCGGTAGCGGACGGCCCGGCCCGGCGCCGGGTACCAGCCGACGCCGTAGCCGTCCACGTTCACCGTGCCGCCGCCGCGCATGTCCCTCGGCGCGTACGACTGGTGCACCAGCGAGTGCGGCGGGTCGTGCACGAGACTCGCGATGGGCACGGCGGGGCCGAGGTAACCCAGGTGGCGGCACACGTCAGGCCAGCTCCTCCGGGCTCGCGTCCCGCGCGCAGCGGAAGCCCGCGAAGATCTGCCGCCGGATCGGGTAGTCCCAGTTGCGGAACGTGGCGCGCACGGCCGACTGGTCGCTGCCGAACGAGCCGCCGCGCAGCACCTTGTAGTCCGGTCCGAAGAAGACCTGCGAGTACTCCGCGTACGGGAACACCTCGAACCCGGTGTAGCCGTGGAAGTCCGAGCTGGTCCACTCCCACACGTCACCGATCAGCTGGTGCACGCCCAGCGGCGACACGCCCGCCGGGTACGCGCCGACCGGCGCCGGGGAGAGGTGCCGCTGGTTGAGGTTGGCGTGCGCTTCCGTCGGGTCCTCGTCGCCCCAGGGGTAGCGCCGGGACCGGCCGGTCGCCGGGTCGAAGCGGGCGGCCTTCTCCCACTCCACCTCGGTGGGCAGCCGCTTGCCCGCCCACTTCGCGTACGCCTCGGCCTCGTAGTAGCAGACGTGGACGACCGGCTGGTCCGGGTCTAGCGGCGCGGTGACGCCGAACGCCGTGCGGTACCACTGGTCGCCCTCGCGCTCCCAGAACCTCGGGGCCGCGAGCGAAGCCTTCCGCACGTGCGCCCAGCCGGCCTCGGACCACCAGCGCGGGTCGGTGTAGCTGCCGGCGGCGATGAACTCGGCGTAGGCGCGGTTGGTGACCGGGGTCGTGTCGATGAAGAACGGGTCGGTGGACGCCTGGTGCGCCGGGCGCTCGTTGTCCAGCGCCCACGCCTCGGTGGAGGTGCCCATCGTGAACGGGCCGCCGGGCACCAGCACCTCGGCCGGGCCGACCGGGCCGCCGCGCGGCGGTGGCGGCGCGTCCAGCACGGGCGGTCCGACGCGCAGCTGGTGGGTGGCCAGCATGGTCTCGTCGTGCTGCTGCTCGTGCTGCACGATCATGCCGAACGCGAACCCGCCGTCCACCAGCCGGCGGCCCTCCAGCGGGCTGGTCTCCAGCACGTCGAAGACCTTGTCCCGCACCTGGGACACGTACTTGCGGGCCTCGGCCGGCCCCAGCAGGGGCAGTTCGGGGCGCACCGCGCGGGCGTGCTTGAACGCGTCGTAGAGCTCGTCGATGTCCTGGCGCACCGGCTCCCGCCCGCCGACGTCGCGGACGAGCCACAGCTCCTCCTGGTTGCCGATGTGGGCGAGGTCCCACACCAGCGGCGACATCAGCTTGGAGTGCTGGCGCACGAGGTCGTGGTCGTCGACGGCGTCGGTGAGCAGCTTGCTGCGCCGCCGCGCCCGTTCCAGCTGCGCGGCGACGTGGTCGCGGACCTGTTCGGTCCCCCGGGTGAACTGGCTGGTCATGATCGGCCCCCTCCGGTCTTCTCAGCGAGTTGTCGGTGCAGTTGTTCTGCGATCGCGTCGGTCTGGCCGACGGACAGGTCCGTGCGGTGCAGCGCCGCGCAACCCAGCTCGACCACGTCGCGCGCGGCACGGGCCAGGACGGGGTCGTCCAGGCCGTGGCGGGCGGCGGCGAGCCAGCGGTTGGCGGCGGTCTCGGTGGCGGCGAGCACGCCGTCCACCACGGACCGGTCGCTGAACAGCGCGGCCATGAGCACCACCGGCGGCAGCCACTGCCCGTCCGGCGGTGTGTCGAGGTAGCGGACCTCCAGGTAGCCGCGCGGGCGCACCGGCGGGAACTGGAGCGTCAGGTGGTAGTCGAGGTCGTCGGTGGTGGGTCGGGTCGGCAGGGCGCCGTCGATCCAGTCGGCGAAGGTGAACGGGTGCGGCGGCAGCCAGTTCGGCCCCGGTCTGCGCACCACGATCACCGGGGCGTCCACCACGCGCCGCGCCCACGCCGCCGCCGGGTCGGCGCACACCGCCGCCGGCCGGGTGCGGACGGGGTCGGTCGCGTAAAGGCTGCGCATGCGGGCGCTGGCCCACTCGGTGCGCCGGCCGCCGACGCCCGGCGAGTTGGCGAACAACGCCATCAGCACGGGACCCAGCGCGTGGACGGCGGCCCAGCGCGTGGGCACGTCCTCTTTCAGCCCGGCGTCCAGGCACACCTGGAGGCCGGCCGTGCTGCACATCATCGTGAGGCCCTCGGGACCCAGCGGTGCGAAGGCCTGTTCCATCGCCGCGTACCGGGGCACCTGGAGGAGCCGGCGCGGTGGTCGGTGGGGATCGGCGCCGCGGTGCCCGAGGACGAGGCCGTGGGGCGCCAGCAGGCGGGTGAGGTGGTCGACGTCGTCCGCGACGGTCTTGAGCAGCTCGGAGAGCGAGGTGCTCGGAGGGGTGGAGATCTCGACCTGCCCGCCCGGCTCGACCGTGAGCGGGGTGCCGCCGGGAAGCGGCTGCTGGGGGCTGTCGGGGACGAGGGTGGGAGGCGCGTGCTTGCCCAGAGCGGCGGCGAGTGCGGTCGCGTCGACGGGCTTGCTGTGGTCTTCTCGGTGGTGGACGGTCCATTCGATCTCGACTCCGAGCAACCTCGGAGGCCCGTGCTTGAAGCAGACCGAGGCCACGTAGGCCTCGGCCTCCGCTCGGTCCCGGAAGACCGCCGGGCTCGGCCCCGCAGGCGGGGTGTTACGGACAGCAGTCACTTTCGGTACTCCCCGTGATCAATATCGCCTTTTCGACGCTACACGGGGGGACCGACAATCGCATGCCCGGAAACCCTTGCGGAACAAGGACAACCGCTGTTCGCGTGGTGTATTCGGGGCGTTTCGGACAGTGCCCTTTGTTACCGGTGGGTAGGGTGCCTCCGCGTCACCCGTTCGGGTACACGACGTCCACGTGCAGCACGCGGTCGTTGTTCGGGGTGCCGTCCTTGTCCGTGGTGGTGGTCAGCCACAGGTCGCCCTCGTGGTCCACCTCGACGGTCCGCAGCCGCCCGTAGGTGCCCTGGAAGTACGTCCGCTGCTCCACCAGGTTCGCCGACGCGTCGATGCGCAGCCGGTACACCCGCTGGCCGACCGTCGTGGCCACGAAGACGTGGTCGTTGACGATGGTCAGACCGCTGGGCGAGGCGCTCGACGTGGACCACGTCTTCTTCGGCGGCACCGTGCCCGAGCACGAGCCGGACGTGCCCTCGCACGCGGGCCAGCCGAAGTTCCCACCCCTCTGGATCAGGTTCACCTCGTCCTGGCTGGAGTTGCCGAACTCCGTGGCCCACAGCCGGCCCTTCGAGTCGAAGTCCAGGCCCTGCACGTTGCGGTGGCCGTAGCTCCAGATCGCCTTGCCCGCGAACGGGTTGTCCGCCGGGATCGAGCCGTCGGGGTGGACGCGCAGGATCTTGCCGGCGTTGTTGTTCAGGTTCTGGGCGTTGTCGCCGTTCTGCGCGTCGCCGGTGGAGATGAACAGGTACCGGCCGTCCGGGCTGAACCGCAGCCGGCCGCCGTTGTGGTACCGGCTCTTCGGGACGCCCGACAGCAGCGTGGTCCAGCCGGTGAGGGTGGTGCCGTCCAGGGTGGCCCGCACGAGCTGGTTGCCTGAGGACGCCGTGTGGTAGACGAACACGTGCCGATCGGTGGCGAACGTCGGCGACACCTCGATGCCCAGCACCCCGCCCTCGCCGCCGGTGCCCATCGCGCCCGGGACCTTGCCGAGGGTGGTGCGCTGACCCGATCCGGTGAGCCGGTAGACGGTGAAGGTCTCGCGCTCGGTCACCAGCGCGCTGCCGTCGGGCAGGAACGCCAGGCCCCACGGGACGTCGGTGCCGCTGAGGATGGTCGTGACCGCGCCGGGGTCGGGCGTGCCGGGCGGGGTCGTGCCACCGGGGGTCGCGGTGATCTCGTTGCTGAACGCCGAGACGTTGCCGGCGGCGTCCCTTGCGCGCACGGTGAAGCGGTAGCTGGTGCCCGCGGTGAGACCGCCGACCGTGGTGGAAGTGCCGTCCGCGGTGCCGGTCTGCACGCCGTCGCGGAACACCTGGTAGCCGGTGACGGCGACGTTGTCGGTGGCCGCGGTCCAGGCGAGGTCGACCGACGTGGCGGTGCGGCCGGTGGTGCGCAGGTTCGCGGGCGCGGTCGGGGCCTGGGTGTCCGGCGGGGCGGGGTCGGTGCGCACCAGGACGTTGTTGCTGGCCGGGGACACGTTCGGCGCGGCGTCGCGGGCGAAGACGGTCCAGTCGTACTCGGTGTCCGGGGTCAGGCCGGTGATCGTGGCGCTCAGCGTGGTGACGCTCTTCATCAGCTGCCCGTGCTGGTAGACGTCGTAGCCGACGACGCCGACGTCGTCGGTCGCCGCGTCCCACGCCAGCGACACGCTGGTGGAGGTCTTGCCGGTGGCGCGGAGGTTGCCGGGTGCGCTCGGCGGTTCGGTGTCGACGGGGCTGACGGTGAGTCGGTCGGCGTTGGGACCGCCGTTGGCTGTGGTGGCCGTGGCGCGGACCTTGTTGACGCCCGCCTTGAGGGTGGCGGTGGCGGTGACCTCCCGCCAAGTCGTCCACGCGCCCGTGCCGGGGAAGGAGACGGTGGTCGCGGCCGTGCCGTCCACGGTGACCGACAGCGGGCGGTCGGTCGTGGTGCCGTTGGCGTAGCGGAAGACCAGCCGGTGCGGGCCGGCCCGGTCGGCGGTCACGGTGTACTCGACGTGGCTGCCGGTGACGTTGTCGTAGTTGACGAACCCGGTGCCGGAGTAGCCGGTGTGGTTGGACTCCACCACGGCGCGGGACAGGGCGGCGGACTCGGCTTCGTAGGCGGTCGGCGCGGCGGTGGCCACACCCGGAGTCAAGGTGAAGCCCATGAGGGCGGCTATCGCGGTTCGCAGGTACCTCGGTGCCACTTCGGTGCCTCCACGTCGGCAGGGGGCGCGAGCGGCGGCGGATTAGATAGGAAACTTTCCAAACTGCCGGCCCGATCACACCACCGCGCGCCCCGGGGTGTCAAGCGGAAAGCGGTTACCTGGCCGCCTCGCACGGGCTCGCGAACACCCGCCGGGACTCCTCGACGTCCAGCGCGCACCACCGCAGCACCTCGACCACCGCCTGGAACCGCGCCACGACGTCCACCCGCTCGGACAACGCCTCCGCGTGCACCGCCGGACCGCCCACCGCGAAGGTCAGCAGCGTGAACGAGTGCCGCAACTCCGGACGGCACCCGGCGGTGAACGGCACCAGCCGCACGTCGTCGCGCCGCGCCAGCGCCGCCAACTGGTCGTCGAGCACCTCCTGGTCACCCGCCCACGCGTGCAGCGCGGCCTCGTGCAGGAAGAACTCGCAGCTCGGCGGCAGGTGGCGGTGCAGCACCTCGGCGCGGCCCGGGTCGTTGCCCAGGAAGCGCGCGTACTCGGGCGTTTGGAGCAACGCGGGCACGGCCAGGGCGTCGTAGGCGACGATCCGGGTGGCCCGGCGCTCGGCGCTGCGCAACGCGTCCGGCCCGTCGGGGTCGGCGAGGTCGTAGTGGGCGAGCCGGACGAGGTCGATCAGGTCGATCCCGCGCCGCACGTCCCCTTCGGTCGAGCGGCGACCCAATCGCGCGAACCGGCTGATGTCCTTCATCACGGTGGGAGACCGTAGTGGCGCGTGACCAGCGGTTTCGACTCCACGGCGGGAAGACCACCCCAAAGTGGAACCGACCAATCCGTACGTACTGATTGGATTTCCCGGGCCGTCCCTGGCAACATCGACCGGTGCCCAGGGTGAGCCAGGACCACCTCGATGCCCGCCGCCGCCAGATCCTGGACGGCGCGCGTGCGTGTTTCGCGCGCTACGGCTACGAAGGTGCCACCGTACGCCGTCTGGAAGAGGCTACCGGTCTGTCCAGGGGAGCGATCTTCCACCACTTCCGCGACAAGGAATCCCTCTTCCTCGCGCTGGCCGAGGACGACGCGCTGCGCATGGCCGACGTGGTGGCCCAGCAGGGTCTCGTGCAGGTGATGCGCGACCTGCTGTCCGCGCCGGAACCCGACGCCGAGCACCCGGCCGACTGGCTGGGCACCCGCCTGGAGGTCTCGCGGCGACTGCGCACGGACCCCGAGTTCCGGGGCCGGTGGGCGGAGCGGTCGCGGCAGCTCACCGACGCCACCCGGCAGCGCCTCGTGCGGCAGCGGGAGGCGGGCAACCTGCGCGACGACGTGGACATCGACGTGCTGACGTCGTTCCTGGAGCTGGTGCTGGAAGGCCTCGTGTCGCACCTGGCGATGGGTCTGCCGGCCGACGACCTGGAGCCCGTGCTGGACCTGGTCGAGGAGTCCGTCCGGCGACACCGCCGCTCGGGGCCATGACGCTCTTGCGGGAGCGCGGGGTCGTCCGCTACCTGCTGTCCGCGGGGCTCGCCCGGTTCGCCGACGAGATGGTCGGGGTGTCCGTGGTGCTGCTGGTGTTGGCGCGGACGGGTTCCTCGGTGCTCGCGGGCGCGGTGGTCGCGGCTTACACGATCCCGTCGATCCTGTCCGGACCGTTGTTGGGCGCGTGGCTGGACCGGACGCGGCGGCCGGTGCTCGCGTTGGCGGGCAACCAGTTCGTGCTCGCGGTGGTCGCTTGCGGGCTGGTGCTGGTGTCGACCCCGTGGGCGTTGGTCGGGTTGGCGTGCCTGGCGGGGATCACCCTGCCGATGACCAGCGGCGGGTTCACCAGCCTGGTGCCGCGGTTGGCCTCGGACGTGCGGCGGCTGACCTCGTACGACGCCTTGCTGTTCAACGTGGCCTCGATCGGCGGGCCGGCGTTGTCCGGGGTACTGGTGGCGGTGTGGGGGCCGGTGTCGGCGGTGCTGGTGCTCGGGTTCCTGGCTCTGCTGGGCGGCTTCTGCACGTTGACGCTGCGGGTGCCGGCGGCCGGCGGGGAGCACTCGTCGTTGCTGGGTGCCATGCGCAGCGGGTTGCGGCACCTGGTCACCGCTCCCCCGCTGCGCGGCGCGACGCTGGCGTCGGTGCTGGCGTTCGGGTCGATCGGGATGCTCGCGCCGACGCTGCCGGTGCACGTGGTGTCGCTCGGGTACGGCGAGGGCTACACCGGGGTGGTGTGGGCGGTGCTGGAGGTCGGGTGCGTGGTCGGGCTGCTGGCGTTGCGCCGGTTCCTGCCGCGGTGGCGGCCCGAGCGGGTGGTGTTCGCGGCGGTGGCGGCGTTCGGGGTCGCGGTGGCGTGGTGGCCCGTGGCGTCGGGCGTGCCGGTGCTGTTGGGGCTGGTGCTCGTGGCGGGTTTGGTGCAGGGGCCGACGTTGACCTCGCTCATCACCGCCCGGCAGGTGTACACGCCCGCGGCGCTGCTCGGGCAGGTGTCGACCACCGGGGCGAGCCTCAAGCTGGGCGCGTTCGCGATCGGTGCGGCGGTCGGCGGTGTGCTCGTCCTCCGAACGGGTCCGGCGGCGGTGATCTTGCTGGTCGCGGGCGTGCACCTGCTGGCGGCGGCACTGGGCGTGCTCACCGCACGGCCGTCGCAAGCCCTCCGGGTGACCCCATAGGATCACCTGCATGGCTGACCCGCGTCCTGCCGCACACGTGCACCGGGTGCGGGTGCGCCCGGTCGACTGCGACCGCCAGGGGATCGTGCACGCGTCCCGGTACCCGGTGTTCTTCGAGGCGGCGATGGTCGAGACGCTGCGCTCGCTGCTCGGCTCGTACCGGGAGCTGGAGAAGCACGGCATCGACTTCGTGATGGCCGAGACGTCGATCCGCTACCTCAGTCCCGCGCGCTTCGACGACTTGCTGCGCATCGCGGTACGCGTCCGGACTCTCGGGACCACGACCTTGACCGTCGGTTTCGACGCCGACGTGGACGGCACGCCGGTCGCAACGGGCTGGAACCGCTACGTCTCCTTCGGAACCCCGGAGCTCCGCTCCACCCCCATCCCAGAAGACTTCCGCCGCCTCTTCCAACCCCGCCGCCCCACCGCACGCCCCACCACACGCGCGACCCCCACCTCCGCCTCAGCCGACCGCTCGGTTGATCGCTCTGCCGACCGCTCTGTCGATCGCTCTGTCGATCGCGCGGCTGAGCGTCGGTCGAACACCGGCTCGGTGGGCGCCGGCGCGGTCCAGCGCCCTTCCGGCACGGGCTCGACCAGCCGGTCGGCCACCCGCTAGCAGGCCCGTCGGGCCGGTTCGGCCCCGCCGGCGAGTCGCTCAGCCGATTTCGGCCGCCGCCGCCGAGCCGCTCAGGCGATCTCGGCCCCCGCCACCGAGTCGCTCAACCGACCTCGGCCACCCGACGCCGAGTCGCTCAGCCAGTGCCGCTGGCGGTGCCAGTGCCAGTGCCAGTGGCGGTGCCGGTGCCGGTGGCGGTGCCAGCGCCGGTAGCGGTGCCAGCGCCGGTAGCGGTGCCAGTGCCAGCGGCGGTGCCGGTGGCGGTCGCGATGGCGTGGCAGGCGGCGAACCCCTCGGCCCGCGCCACGATCCGCCCGTCCCGAACCCGGATGGCCACCTCGGTCTCGTCACTGACCGCCGGGACACCCGCCGCCCTGGCCACCTCTCCGGTCTCGTCGCAGACGACCCGCACGTCCGGCCAGGTCGCCAGCGGAAAGGCCTGGCGGAGCGGCCCGGTGAGCTGGGCGAGGGTGAGGCGGGCGAGGGGGGCCAACTCCTGCGGTGCGCCGGTCACCAGGACGACGGTCGTCTCCCCGTGCCGGGCGGCTTGCTCGACGGCGGCCAGGCGGTTGAGCCCGAGGACCGCGACAACGCCTCCGGTGGCCCGGTGCGGGGTGCCGCGGACCAGGTCGGTGGCCAAGGGCGGGTTCCAGGGTTCGTCGGTGTGGCGGAGCGGGGGGCCGGAGGGTGGTGCGGCCCAGTAGTCGTTGATCGGGAGGGTGGCGAGCCGTTCGACGGCGGTCACCACGTCGTAGGGCTCCAGGAAGCCCGGTGCCGAGGCAGCCAACTGGGTGGCGCCCAGGAGGGTGGTCAGGAGGGCGCGGGCGTGGCGGACCCGGCGGATCGGTGGGTCCGCGGCGTTCGGGTTCGGCGGGCGGAGGCGTTCGATGGCGAGGCCCAGCAGGAGCGCGTCCAGTTCGAGCAGTTGCGTGTAGGGACGGCGGAGGTCTTCCGCGAGCAGTTCCGGTAGCAAGTCACGCCCCAGCCAGTCATCGGCCGTCAACGGCCGGACCCACGCGAGGGCAAGCGCCCCGAAGATGCGCTGGTAAGCGTTTTCCACCACCAGCCCGCCGGGTTTCTTGTGCGCGAACGCTCCCCCGTCCGGCCCAGGTTCGGCGAACGCACCCCCTTCGCCCGCCGGCGGATACGCCTGCTCTGCAAGGTCCGCCAGCACCGCGAAGTACAACGCCCGCTTGCCGGGAAAGTTCGAGTACACCGCCCCCCGCGTCAACCCGACCCGCTGCGCGATGGCATCAACCTTGGCGTCGCGAAACCCCCTGTCAGCGAACTCCTCCCGAGCCGCCGCCAACACCTTCGCCCGATTCCGCTCCTGCGTCTCCGCCCGCCGAGTTCGCACTCCTACGCCCCCAGCCGCCGCCCCCTCGCCCGACCCCGCCGGCACACCCAAACCCGACTCCTCCACCCCTCGCCCACCACGCGCCATCCGAACCTCCACTGCCACACCCACCGGCCACTACCCACCGGCTACCACCCACCGGCTACCGACCTTCGGCCTCCACGCGACCCGCCCGCGCCACCGCCGCCGCCTGTCCCGACACCCTCACCACCTGCGACAGGCCGATCCAACCTTGCCGCACCCCCAAGATCACGATAACGTCCGCACTCAGATGATGAGAACATCTGACATCATCATCTGACCACATCATCTGGGGAGAACACATGATCGTGCCCGAGATCGACCCGACCGACCCCGCCGTCCTGTTCGACCCGTTCACCGCGTACGGCAAGGCCCGGGAGGAAGGCCCGCTCGCACGCATGCAGTTGCCCGGCATGGGCACGCTGTGGATCGCGACCCGACACGAAGACGCGCGGGAAGTGCTCGGCGGCGGCCGGTTCGGCCTGACCGCTGACAGCTTCATGCGGCCACCGGGCATCCCCGAACACTGCCTGCGCTACCTGCGGACGATGGCCGAGATGGAAGGACCCGAGCACCAGCGCCTCCGCACGCTCGCCGCACCAGCGTTCACCGCAAGCCGGGCACGGGCATTCCGACCGCGCATCGAACGGATCGTCAACGACCTCCTCGACGCTCTACCCAATGGCACCCAACCCGCCGGCACCTCGCCCGACAGCGCCCGGCCCGCCGACGCCCGGCCCACCGACGGGCGGGCCGCCGACGCCCGGCCCGCGGATGGCCGGCCGGCCGATGGCCCGGCCGCCAGCGCCCAGTCCGACGCCCGACCCGCCGGCACCCCGCCCGCCAGCGCCCGACCCGCCGGCACCGCGCCCGCCAGCACCCCGCCCGCCAGCACCCTGCCCGATGGCGCGATCGACCTGCTGGAACACTTCGCCCGCCCCCTACCCATCGACGTCATCTGCGAACTGGTCGGCATCCCCATCGAAGACCGTCCACAGTGGAGGCAGTACGGCGCGGCCGTCGTCGGAGGGTTCGGGCCGGCGTTCGTCGACGCCATCCCGCGCATCATCGAAGGCGCGAAGGCGGCCGTCGACCGGCGCAAGGACGACCCCGCCGACGACCTGATCTCCACGTTGCTCCAAGTCCGCGCCGAAGACGGCGACCGCCTCACCGACGACGAACTGGTCACCCTCGTGTGGCACCTGGTCCTGGCAGGCCAGACGCCGGCGAACCTCATCGGCAACGCGGTCGAAGTCCTGCTCACCCACCCCGAGCACCTGGCGACGCTGCGCGCCAACCCCTCCCTCATGCCCCGCGCGGTGGAGGAGCTGACCCGGTGGGTCGGGCCGCAGCTGCTCACCACACCCAGGTTCGCCAAGGAGGACGTGACCTTCGATGGCATCACGGTCCGCAAGGGTGAACGGGTCAGTGCGGCGATCGTGGCGGCGAACCGCGACCCGCGGGTCTACGACAACCCGGACACCCTCGACCTCGCCCGAACCGGCCCCAACCACCTCGGCTACGCCCACGGCCCGCACTTCTGCCTCGGCGCCGCCTTCGCCCGCGCCGAAACGGAGATCGCCCTGACGGCGCTGATCACCCGCTTCCCGAACCTCGCCCTCGCCGGGAATCCGGAACGCATCCCGGACGGCGGGACCTGGCGCCTGGCAACGCTCCCGGTGACGTACTGACGCCGAAGTGACTCCCGGGTGCGCGAGAAGGACGTCGAACTGATCGTTTTCGTCCTTGAGAGTTCGGCGGCCCGGGGTCACCGTGGTGGCATGTCGTCCGTGGTGAAGAACGCAACGTTGCTGTTCCTGGGGCGCACCATCGTCCGGGCGCAGGCCCTGCTCGGCGATCCCGCCGCCAAGTTGTTCGGGATGAGCCCCTCCCGCGATCCCTACCCCGCCTACGAAGAGGTCCGCGCCCGGGGCACGCTCGTGAAGAGCCGCATGGGGCTCTACCTCACCGCCTCGCACGAGCTGTGCCTGGACCTGTTGCGCGACCCGGACTTCGGCACCCTCCCCGCGGGCGCCCTGTCCCCCGTCGACTCCAACGCCCACGTCGACGGCAGGCGGCTGGTCAACCCGGTCGAGGAGTCCTTCCTCGTGCGCAACCCGCCCGACCACACCCGCCTGCGCCGGCTCGTCGCGCCCTGGTTCACCCCGAAGGGCCTGCGCGCCCAGACGGCCACGGTCGAGCGGGTCGTGGCGGAGTACCTGGACGACGCCGCCCGGAAGTCCACGTTCGACCTCGTCGGGGACTTCGCCGCGCGCGTCCCGATCCAGGTGATCGCCGACCTGCTCGGCGTGCCGGGCGCGGACCACCAGGCGTTCGCCCGCTGGGGCAGTGCCCTGGTCAACGCGCTCGACGGCGTCCGCGACATGGGCGAGCTGCGGGCGCTGCACCGGGGGCTCCGGGAGTTCGAGGCGTTCCTGGACGACCTGGTCGAGCACCGCCGCGGGACCCCGGGCGACGACATCGTCAGCGCCCTGGTCGCGCACGACGACCTCTCCCGCGAGGACCTGATCGCCACCACCGAACTGCTGCTGGTCGCCGGGTTCGAGACGACGGTGAACCTGATCGGCAACGCGACCCTCGCCGTCCTCGCGCACCCGCGGGTCCGGGCACGGCTGATCGAGGACCCGTCCTACGCGGACGCGGTCGTCGAGGAGACGCTGCGGCTCGACCCGCCCGTCCAGTACACGGTCCGCGTCCCGTTCAAGTCGACCCGGGTCGCGGGCACGTGGATCCCCAAGGGCACACCGATCATGCTCATGCTGGCCGCCGCGAACCGCGACCCGGCCGTGTTCGCCGACCCGCACCGCTTCGACCCGGGCCGCGCGGACGGGCGGGAGCACCTGGCGTTCTCGTCCGGCATCCACTTCTGCCTGGGCGCGGGTCTGGCGCGGATGGAGGCCGCGGCGGCGTTGCGCGGGCTGTTCGGGCGGTTCCCGGACCTGCGGGCGGCGGGTCGGGTGCGGCGGCGGCCGTCGCGGGTGATCCGGGGCGCGGCCCGGTTCCCCGTTCACACCGGGACCGCGAAACACCACCCGATGGTGGAAATCATCAGCTGACCCACAGGATTCTGCGGCATGCTGGAATGCGCGTAGGCGACCCGCCGCACCGCCGCCGCGGCGGGTCGCCTGCGTTTTCCGCACCAATGCGGAAAGCGACTGCCCCAATCGGGTAAACCCACACCGCGCATTGCACGCCTGCCCCTTCCGCACGCCCCTAACGGACATGACGCGGAGAACCCGGGGCAGCCACCACACGGCACTCGCCATCAACGGATTCCTCGGTGGAGCGGGGTCGCTCTACCTCCTCACCCGCTCACCCTGGGCCACGGTGGCGATCACGGCGCTGGCCGTGCTGCTGGCCCTGGTGCTCACCAGAACGAGTGACTGACCGAGATGGGGCGGCACGGGTGTGCCGCCCCATCGACATCAGTCCACGCCGTGCATCAGCTTGCGGATGTTCTTCGTGCCCGCCGCCAGCAGCAGGCCCAGCACGATCGACACCCCGCCCAGCACGCCGAAGTACGCCACCGCGTTCTCGTCGCTGTAGAACCGCACCACGATCGCGCCCACGCCCTGACCGGCCGCCGACGCCAGGAACCACAGGCCCATCGTCTGCGACGCGAACGCGCGCGGCGCGAGCTTGGTGGTCACCGACAGGCCCACGGGTGAGAGCAGCAGCTCACCGGAGGTCATCACCGCGTACATCGCGATGATCCACAGGAACGACGCCCGCACCGCCGGGTCGCCCTGGCTGGCGACCATCATCAGCACGTACGACAACCCCACCAGCAGCAACGCGTACGCGAACTTGCGCGGCGTGGACGGCTGGCGCTTGCCCAGTCGCACCCACAGCAGCGCGAACAGCGGCGCGAACAGGATGATCATCACCGGGTTGATCGACTGGATGAACGACGGCGGCACGTCGAAGCCCAGGAAGTGGCGGTCCAGCCGGGTGTCGGCGAAGGCCGCGATCACCGTCGCGCTCTGCTCGAACAGCAGCCAGAACATGGCCGCCGCGACGAACAGCGGGATGTAGGCGGTCAGCCTGGACCGTTCCACGGACGTGGTCTTCGGGCTGCGCATCATCACCACGAAGTACCCGATGGGCAGCACCACGGACGCGAGGCTGATCAGGTTGATCACGCCCTCCGCGCCCACCAGCCCGGTCACCACCAGCAGCCCCACCACGGCCACCGCGCCCAGGGACACGCCGACGATCCGGCCGATCACCGCACCCCGCTCCGACGCGGGCAGCGGGTTGGGCGGGACGAGGGCCGCGTCGCCCAGGTTGCGCCGCCCGAACCGGTAGGCGATCAGGCCCAGCGCCATGCCGACGGCCGCCGCGCCGAAGCCGAAGTGCCAGTCGACCTCCTCGCCCAGCCACCCGCACACCAGCGGCGCGAGGAAACCGCCGAGGTTGATGCCCATGTAGAAGATCGTGAAGCCGGAGTCGCGGCGCGGGTCGTCGGCCGCGTAGAGGCCGCCGACCACGGTGGAGATGTTCGGCTTGAGCAGGCCCGTGCCCAGCACGATCAGGATCAGGCCCGTGTACACGCCGGCGACGCCGATGGGCAGCGCGAGCGCGATGTGCCCGAACATGATCAGCACGCCGCCGTAGAACACCGACCGCTGCCCGCCCAGCACGCGGTCGGCCAGCCAGCCGCCGGCCACGCCGGACATGTAGACCGACGCGCCGTAGATGGCGACCAGCGACAGGGCGAAGCTCTTGTCCAGGCCCAGCGCGCCCTCAGCCGTCGAGCGGTAGAGGTAGTAGGCGAGGATGGCCTTCATGCCGTAGTAGGAGAAGCGCTCCCACAGTTCGGCGAAGAACAGCGTCGACAGTCCTCGGGGGTGTCCGAAGAAGCCGCGCTGGGGAGTGGAAACCGCGCTCGTGGCGCTCACAGGTTCCTCCTGCTGGTGTCAACGATGTCACCCCGGCGTTCCGGGTCACGTTACGCCGTACGGACGTACTGCAAGAAACCGAGAGGCCCCCAGGTGGCCCAACGCACAGCTTCGGGGTGCGATCCCGGTCAAGGTTTGGTGCACTCGGGGAGTGGATCTGATCGAGGCTCACGGACGCGCGATGACGGAGTTCGACTCGCGGGTGCGCCGGGTGCGCCCCGACCACTGGGACCTGGGAACCCCGTGCAAGGAGTGGTCGGTCCACGACCTGGTGAACCACCTCGTGTACGAGCAGCTGTGGGCGCCGGAACTGCTCGCCGGCTGCACGGTGGAGCAGGTCGGCGACCGGTTCGACGGCGACCAGCTCGGCGAGGACCCGCTGCACACCTGGGTGGTGGCCGCGGCGGCGGCGCGCGAGGCGTGGATCGAGCCGAAGGCGCTCGCCAAGACGGTGCACGTCAGCTGGGGAAAGATCTCCGCGACCGAGTACTGCTGGCAGATGACGCTGGACCTGGGCGTGCACGCCTGGGACCTGGCGCGGGCGATCGGCGTGGAGGACCGGCTCGACCCCGACCTGGCGCACACGCTGCTGGAGTACGCGCAGGGCAACGCCGGCTCCTACGCCGACACCGGGCTGTTCGACCCGCCCGTGCCGGTGCCCGACGACGCCGACGACCAGAGCAAGCTGGTGGCGCTGCTGGGTCGGACGCCCTGATGGCGGGCGCGGCGGTGCGGCGGACAGAGCTGAGATCCCCGGTTCTTGTCGTGGGGGAAACCCGTCGGAGGCTCCCCCCACGACCTGTTCCTTGACCCCGAGCGGGGCGTCCCGGCGGTCAAGTCCCTTGCCCGAACCCGGTGCGCGCGTCCCGCTCCACGAAGCTCCCCGACTTCGCGGAGCGGGACGTGCCTCCCCCTGTGGTGTGCTCAAGTCCCCGACTCCTCGGGCACACCAGCAGTGTCGACCCGCCGGCGTTGTCCGGTGTCGGCGACCGGACGACTGACAACGATCGCCGGACAACGACGCTCCGGCAGCCGCCGGGTTTACAGGGGGAAAAGCGCAGGTGACGGGCTCACGGGCCGCTGACGCCCGGGGTCCAGCTCTCCGGCACACCACTCTCGGTCAGCACCAGTTGCCAGTCGGCGAACCCCTCGGGCGCGCCCGGCTGCCACGGGAAGACCCCGTCGACGGTGGGGATGAGGATCTGCACGGCGGCGAAGTCGCCCTTGCCGTAGAGCAGGAACGCGCTGCCGAAGAACTCGGGGTAGAACCCCTTGAAGACGCGCTCGAAGGTGATCGGCACGTTGTCGAAGAAGTCGAAGTACAGCTTGCCGGGCACGAACCGCTCGCCCCGGCTGGCCCGGTCGACGTAGTTGCGGATCAGGACCTCGGCGATGTCGGTGGGCAGGCCCAGCACGACGGCTTCCGCCACGCCGAACCGCCGCCACGCGCCCACCGAGAACGAGTAACCCGCGCCCTCGCGGTCGGCGGCGACGTTGACCACCGCGTGGCCGTGGCGTTCGGCTTGGTCGAACAACCATTGCCGCAGGTGGGCTTCTTGCGGGTCCAATGCGGGGCTCGACACGTCCGCCATTCTGCCCAACCCGGTGTGACCCCCGCGTGCGGTACGTCAGGGGTCACACCCGGCTGCCGGCTCTAGGCGTCGACCTCGGCCATGACGTCGTCGGAGACGTCGAAGTTGGCGAAGACGTTCTGCACGTCGTCGCAGTCCTCCAGGGCGTCGATCAGCTTGAAGATCTTCCGCGCGCCCTCGGCTTCGAGCTGCACGGTGACCGACGGGAGGAAGTTCGCCTCGGCGCTCTCGTAGTCGTAGCCCGCGTCCTGCAACGCGGTGCGGACGGCGACCATGTCGCTCGCCTCGCTGACCACCTCGTAGCTCTCGCCGAGGTCGTTGACCTCCTCGGCGCCCGCGTCGAGGACGGCCATGAGGACGTCGTCCTCGGACAGGCCGTTCTTCGGCACGATCACGACGCCCTTGCGGGTGAACATGTAGGCCACCGAGCCCGGGTCGGCCATGTTGCCGCCGTTGCGGGTCATGGCGGTGCGCACCTCGGACGCCGCGCGGTTGCGGTTGTCGGTCAGGCACTCGACCAGGACGGCGACGCCGTTGGGGCCGTAGCCCTCGTACATGATCGTCTGCCAGTCCGCGCCGCCGGCTTCCTCGCCCGCGCCGCGCTTGCGGGCGCGCTCGATGTTGTCCAGCGGCACCGAGTTCTTGCGCGCCTTCTGGATGGCGTCGTACAGCGTCGGGTTGCCGTCCGGGTCACCCCCGCCGGTGCGCGCGGCGACCTCGATGTTCTTGATGAGCTTGGCGAACAGCTTGCCGCGCTTGGCGTCGAGGGCGGCCTTCTTGTGCTTAGTGGTGGCCCACTTGGAGTGGCCGCTCATCAAAATCCTCCGTCGATTTGCTCAGCCCTACTCAGCCCTGCTCAGCCGGCTGAGCGGACCATGTCCACGAACAGGCGGTGCACGCGTCCGTCACCGGTCAGTTCCGGGTGGAACGAGGTGGCGAGCACGTGCCCCTGCCGAACCGCGACGATCCTACCGGCGGCGTCTCCGGCCTCGGCGGAATCGGGGACCTTGGCGAGCACTTCGACGCCTTCCCCGACGCTTTCCACCCAAGGGGCGCGGATGAACACGGCGTGCACCGGACCGACATGGGCGAAGTCCAGTTCCGCTTCGAACGAATCCACCTGCCGCCCGAACGCGTTGCGCCGGACCACGATGTCCAGGCCGCCGAGCTGGTGCTGGTCGGCGCGGCCGTCGAGGACCTGGTCGGCGAGCAGGATCATGCCGGCGCACGAGCCGTAGGCGGGCATGCCCTCCTTGATCCGCTGGCGCAGCGGTTCGAGCAGCTCGAAGGTCTCCAGCAGCCGGCTGATGGTGGTGGACTCCCCACCGGGCAGCACCACCCCGTCGACCTCGGCGAGCTCCTCGGGGCGGCGGACGGGACGGGCGAGCACGTCGGCCTCGGCGAGGGAGACGAGGTGTTCACGGACGTCGCCCTGGAGGGCGAGGACACCGACGACGGACACGGCTGGGCTTCCTCCTCGTGAGATGCCACCAGCCTAGCTGGCCGCTCCGGGACCTTCCCCACCAGCCGCTTTCCCCGGCTAGGGTGGGTGGGGAGGGCAGCGACGAGGAGGCGGCGATGACCGACGAGGAACTGGTCGTCGAGTTCGCCCTGCGCCGCCTGGACAACCCCGGCCTGGAGCTGGAGGAGGTCGCCGAGCTCGTCGTGCGGCGGGTCGGGCCGGACCGGATGCTCGAGTTCGCCTCCCGCAACCTGGCCGAACGCGGCGAGTTGCGCGGGGCGTTGTTCCCCTCGGCGGTCGAGCACGTCCTGCGCGTCGTCCTGACCACGCGCGGCCCGGCTTAAAGACTCAGGGAGCAGGCGGCCGGTCGGGGGTGGAGGGCTCGTGACGCTCTCCCGGACCGGCCGCCTGGCGCTCCCGCGGCGGGTGAGGTGCTAGTCGCCCGCCGCGACCCGTTCACCGGCCTGGTGGGCCGACGAACGACGGGACTTGACGGCTCGCCAGCCGACCACGAGGACGACGGCGAGCACGGGAATGGACCAGAACGCGATGCGCTCCGCGGTTCCGGCGAAGGCCATCAGCACGATGACCAGCGCGAGGAACCCCAAAGTGGCGTAGCCGGTGTAAGGCGCACCGGGCATCCGATAAGACGGCCGCTCGACCTCACCGCGCAACGCCGCCTTCCGCAACCGCAACTGGCACAAGATCAACGTAGCCCATGTCGCCACCACACCCAAAGACGCGATGGCGATCGCGATGTCGAACGCCTCCTTGGGCACGATGTAGTTCAGGACCACACCGGCCAGGTAAGCCACCGAGGTGAACAGGATCCCGCCGTAAGGCACGTGCCGGGCACTCATGCGACCGGTGAACGCGGGCGCCTCGCCCTTCTGCGCCAGCGACCGCAGGATTCGCCCGGTCGAGTACAGGCCCGAGTTGCACGACGACAACGCCGCCGTCAGCACCACGGCGTTCATCACGTCACCCACACCGGCGATGCCCAACGCCGAGAACACCGTGACGAACGGGCTCTCCGCCCCGCTGTACAGGTTCCACGGCAGCAGCATCGCCAGCAGCAGCACCGACCCGACGTAGAAGACGCCGATCCGGTACACCACGCCGTTGATCGCCTTCGGCATGACGCCCCGCGGGTTGGCGGTCTCGCCGGCCGCGATGCCGACCAGCTCGATGGCCGAGTACGCGAAGATCACGGCCTGCAAGGTCATCAGCGCGATGCCGATGCCGGCCGGGAACATGCCACCGTTGTCGAAGAGGTTGTGCACGCCCGCGGTGTGGCCGCCGACGTCCGCACTGCCGATGACCAGGGCCGCGCCGGTGAACAGGAACACCACGATGGCGGTGACCTTGATGACGCTGAACCAGAACTCCAGTTCGCCGAACAGCTTCACCGACAGCAGGTTGATCGCCACCAGGACGCCCAGCGCGATCAGCGCGGTCACCCACTGCGGCAGGTCGGGCAGCCACCGGTGCACGTAGATCGCCACCGCGGTGATCTCGGCGATGCCGGTCATCGCCCAGTTCACCCAGTACATCCAGCCCGAGGTGAATCCCGCCCACGGGCCGATGAACTCGCGGGCGTATTCCACGAAACTGCCGGCGGTCGGCCGGTGCAGCACCAATTCGCCGAGCGCGCGCATCACGAAGAAAGCCGCGATGCCGCACGCCGCGTACGAGAACACCAGCGACGGCCCGGCCTGGGCGAGTCTCCCGCCCGCGCCCAGGAACAGGCCGACGCCGATCGCGCCACCGATGGCGATCATCTGGACTTGACGCTTCGACAGCGCTTTGGTGTAGCCGTCGGCGTCCGGCTCCATTGCCATCTGCTCATTCATGGTGGCCGGACGTTAGCGGGTTCTACACGACCGCGTAAGAATCGCTTGAGGAAGGCTTGATGTAATCACCCTCACATTCACTGGAAAGGGCCTGGTCGAGATCGTCCCAAATGTCCTCGACGTCCTCCAGGCCCACGCTCACGCGCAGCAGGTTCTCCGGGACGCCGGACGCGACGCGGTCCCGCGAGTCCACCAGCCGGTGGGTCAGGGCGGCGGGGTGCTCGACGAGGGTGTCGACCGAACCCAGCGACACGGCCGGGGTCACCAGGGTCAGCCGGCGCACGACGACGGCCGGGTCCTCGCGGGTGGTGAAGGCGAGCACCGCGCCGGTCCCCCGCATCTGCGTGCCGATCAACGGCGAGCCGGTGAGGCTCGGGTGGCGGACAAGGCCCACGCCGGGGTGCGCGTCCAGCCGTCGCGCCAGCTCCACCGCCGACGCCTGGGCGGCCTCGACCCGCAGCGGCAGGGTCGCCAGGCCCCGGTGCAGGAGGTAGCCGCCGAGCGGGTGCAGGACCGCGCCGGTGACGATGCGGACCTGGCGCAGCGCGCGGGCCACGTCCTCCTCGCACGCCACGACGCCGCCGAGCACGTCCCCGTGCCCGCCGAGGTACTTGGTGCCCGAGTGCAGCACGTAGGTCGCGCCGAGCAGGGCGGGGTTCTGCAACACGGGCGTGGCGAAGGTGTTGTCCACCATGACCGGCACGCCGCCGGCCGCCGCCACGACGGCCGCGATGTCGACCAGGTCGAGGTTCGGGTTGGCCGGGGTCTCCAGCACCACCAGACCGGTCTCGGGCGTGATGGCCGACGCGACCTCGTCGGCGCGCGCGTAGGTGGTGCGCACGCCCAGCAGGCCGGAGGACAGCAGGTGGTCAGTGCCGCCGTAGATCGGGCGCACGGCCACGACGTGGGGCAGACCGCGCATCACGCACGCCGCCTGCACGACGGCGGTCACGGCCGCCATGCCGCTGCCGAACGCGACCGACGTCTCGGTGTGCTCCAGCGAGGCCAGCGCTTCCTCGAACCGGGCCACGGTCGGGTTGTGCAGCCGCGAGTACACCGGGGACGCGGCGTGCGCGGCCCCCTCGGCGAGGTCCTGGAGGGCCTGGCCGCCCGCGACCTGGTCGGGCACCGGGTAGGTGGTGGACAGGTCGATCGGCGGGGCGTGCACGCCCAGGTCCGCGAGGTCACCGCGTCCACCGTGCACCGCCGTCGTTCGCAAGCGTGTCATGGTCGGATCGTGGACTTATCCTCGGCGCGACGGCCATGATTCCGCAGGCTGTTCGGCGGACGAGGGAGTTCACCGCAATGGATTCGATCGACGCCGCCATCGTGCGGGAGCTCCAGAACGACGCTCGGCTGCCCAACAAGGACCTGGCCGACCGGGTCAACGTGGCGGCCTCGACGTGCGTGGTGCGGCACCGGGCGCTGCGCGAGCGGGGCGTGATCACCGGCTACCACGCGGAGGTCGACCTGGCCGCCATCGGCCGCCCGGTGCAGGCCGTGATCGCGGTCCGCGTGCGCCCGCACACCCGGGCCATCGTGGAGCCGTTCATGGAGTACGTGCTGTCGTTGCCGGAAGTCCTGGCGCTGTCCCATGTGGCCGGACCGGAGGACTTCCTGGTCCACGTGGCCGTCGCCGACACCGCGCACCTGCAACGCCTGGTCCTGGACCGGTTCACCACCCGCCGCGAGGTCAGCGAACTGCACACGAACCTGCTGTTCCAGCACGTCCGCAAGCACACCGTGCCGCCCGTCGAGGGCCGGGGGCCGTGGTCTTGAGACCGGCGACACGCCGCGCGGTGTGTTAGGTAAAAGCATGGCCGACGCACTGCGGGACCTGTTGGACGGGCGTTGGGCGGCGCTGCGCCGCACGTCGTTGGAACTGCTGGGCAAGCTGGAGCCGCCGGGCGAGCTGGACCGGGAGTCCTATCGGGCCTGGGTGCTGGAGCAACTGCACGCGCTCGCGGACGGCGGCCACCCTCTCATCGGCTTTCCCGCCGAGTACGGCGGTCGGGACGACATCGGCGGGTCGGTGGTGGCCTTCGAGGTGCTCGGGTTCGGGGACCTGTCGCTGATGGTCAAGGCGGGTGTGCAGTGGGGCCTGTTCGGCGGCGCGGTGCAGGCGTTGGGGACCGAACGGCACCACGCCGAGCACCTGCCGGCGATCATGAACCTCGACTTGCCGGGCTGCTTCGCCATGACCGAGACCGGGCACGGGTCGGACGTGCAGCACCTGCGCACCACCGCCACCCACGACCCGGAGACCGACGAGTTCGTCGTTCACACCCCGGACGTGTCGGCGCGCAAGGACTACATCGGCAACGCCGCCCGTGACGGGCGGATGGCGGTGGTGTTCGCGCAACTGGTGAGCGGCGGGGCGGAACATGGCGTGCACGCGTTGCTGGTGCCGATCCGGGACTCCGACGGGAACTCGATGCCGGGTGTGCGCATCGAGGACTGTGGACCGAAAGCGGGGCTCAACGGTGTCGACAACGGGCGGTTGACGTTCGACCACGTGCGGGTGCCGCGCGCGAACCTTCTTGACCGGTACGGAAAAGTCGCCGCCGATGGCACGTACGCCAGCCCGATCGAGGGCGAGGGACGCCGGTTCTTCACCATGCTCGGCACGTTGGTGCGCGGGCGGATCAGCGTCGCCGGTGGAGCGGGAAGTGCGACGAAGAAAGCGCTTTCCATCGCTGTCCGGTACGCCGAGCGCCGGCGGCAGTTCAGTCGGCCCGACACCGGCGAGGAGGTCGTGGTCCTGGACTACCTGGCCCACCAGCGCCGCCTACTGCCCGCGTTGGCCACGACCTACGCGCTGCACTTCGCGCAGGAGGAGTTGGTGTCGGCGCTGCACGACGTGTCCGACGACCGGGCGCAGCGCGAACTGGAGTCCCGGGCCGCCGGGTTGAAGGCAGTGGCGACTTGGCACGCGACCGCGACCATCCAGGCGTGCCGGGAGGCGTGCGGCGGCGCGGGGTACCTGTCGGAGAACCTGTTGGCGGGCCTCAAGGCGGACACCGACGTGTTCACCACTTTTGAAGGCGACAACACCGTACTGCTGCAACTGGTCGCGAAAGGCCTGCTGACCAGCTACCGCGACCACGTGGGCGACCTGGATCCGTGGGGCATGGCGAGGTTCGTCGCCGACCAGGCCGTGAACGTGGTCATCGAGCGCACGGCGGCGCGGGCCATCATCGACCGGCTGGTCAGCGGCAGTTCCGACGCGCTGCTGGATCGGGGCTGGCAGGTCCGCCAGTTCGAGGATCGTGAACGGCATGTGCTGGAGGGCCTGGCGCGGCGGCTGCGACGTGCCACGCCGGACAACGCCTTCGAGGTGTTCAACGCGGCTCAGGACCACGTGCTGCACGCGGCCCGCGCCCACGTGGACCGGGTGGTGCTGGAAGCGTTCGTCGCGGCCGTCGACCGGTGCGCCGACGCTAGTGTGAGGGAGTTGCTGGACCGCGTGTGCGATTTGTACGCGTTGTCCGTCATCGAAGCGGACCGGGCCTGGTTCCTGGAGCACGGCCGGCTGACGCCCGCTCGGGCCAAGGCGGTGACCCAGGCGGTGAACGACCTGTGCCGGCTGCTGCGCCCCGACGCGCGGCGGCTGGTGGACGCGTTCGGCGTGCCGGAGTCCTGGTTGGGGGCTCCGATCATCGAGTGAGAAGGACACAATGGGCCGTATGGACGAGCTGACCGTAGGCCTGGCCGGGTACGTGCGCGCGGTGGCCCAGCAGGTCGGCGTCCCGCCGGAGGGCACGGAGTACGAGGTCAGCGACACCGTCACCGCGTACCTGGCGCTCGGCGAGGGCGCCGGGCGCGACCTCATGCTGGTGTGGAGCGACGTCCACGGCTGGTCGATCGCGGAGGAGACGGCGCCGTACGAGGACCCCGTGGTGCTGGCCCACCTCGGCCACCCGGTGGTGCCGCCGCCGCGGGTGGTGGCCCGGTTCGTGGCCGACGTGCTGGCCGGGCGGCCGGGCGGGGCGGAGCCGACCGCGAAGGGCAGCCGGCAGGCACTGGCCGTGCGGCTGCGCCCCTACGCCGACTAGGCCACGCCGAGGAAGCGGAGGCCGGCGGTAGTCCCGGCGGCCAGCAGCACGACCACGACGAACGGGGCCTTGCGCCAGGCCGCGATGCCGCCGACCAGCACGCCGGCCGGCAGTGCCCACCCCGCGAAGCCCTGGCCCTTGGTCAGGGACGAGACGGCCACCAGCGCCACCAGCAGGACGGTCGCGCTGATCGACATCAGTTCCTTGACCCGGTCGGGCAGGTGCAGCCGGTCGCGCAGCAGGGGGCCGGCCAGGCGGAAGGCGTAGGTGCCGGCGGCCAGGACGAGGATGGCGGTCAGGGGCACGTCCGGACCTCCTGTCGGGTGGTCATCGCCGCCGCCAGGCCGGTCAGGGCCAGCAGCACCGGGAGTCCGGCGGGCAGGAACGGGGTAGTCGCCAGCGCCACCGCCGAGCCGAGGAGGGCGGCGTTGCGGGTCCGGGAGTCCTTGAGGGCCGGGAGGGTCAGGGCGAGGAGGGCCGCCGGGAAGGCGGCGTCGAGGCCGAAGGCGCCCGGGTCGCCGATGGCCTGGCCGACCAGCGCGCCGGCCACGACGGCGAGGTTCCAGGCGGCGAACAGGGAGGTCCCGCACGCCCAGTAGGCCGCTCGCGCCTTCGCCGGGTCGCGCTGGGCGATGGCGAAGGCGACCGACTCGTCGATCAACAGGTGGCTGCCGATGAGCCGGGCGACCAGCCCGCGCCCCAGCACGTCGCCGACGGCCAGCCCGAACGGCAGGTGCCGGGCGTTGAGCACGAGCCCCGCCAACACCGCCGCCGCCGGACTGCCCCCACCAGCGACCACCCCGACCGCCATGAACTGCGAGCCACCGGCGAAGACCAGCAACGACATGACCACGGGCACCCACCAGGGCAACCCGGCCGCGACCGAGATCGCACCGAAGGAGGCACCGTTGACCGCGGCACCGGCAGCCACCGCGGCGACGTCACGCAGCAGCTCGGGGTCTAGAGTTCGCCATATCGAACGCATCGTCTTCCACGATGAACGGTCACGCAGCCGTTCGTCAAGGCGAACGATTGGACTGTCATGCCGAACACAGGTGCACCGCTGGAGGTCATCGCCGCCTCCCTGCGCCGAGAACGCGACCGCGTGGGCCTGTCGCTGAGCGAACTGGCCAAGCGGGCGGGGATCGCGAAGTCCACGCTGTCGCAGTTGGAGGCCGGCACCGGCAACCCGAGCGTCGAGACGCTGTGGGCATTGGGCGTGGCCCTGGGTGTCCCCTTCAGCCGCTTGGTCGACCCACCCACAACCCGCGTGCAGGTGATTCGAGCAGGTCAGGGCCCAGCGATCTACTCGGAACGCGCCCACTACACCGCGACCCTGCTCGCGTCCTGCCCACCGGGCGCGCGCCGGGACATCTACGTGCTGGACCTGGAACCGGGCAACCCCCGCGAGTCCGAACCGCACATGCCGGGCACGGTGGAGCACGCGATCGTGAGCCGGGGGCGGGTGTTGACGGGGCCGAAGAGCGACCCGGTCGAGCTGGGTCCGGGCGACTACGCGATGTATCCCGGCGACGTGCCGCACACAGCGCAGGCGTTGGAGCCGGGGACGTCGATGGTGCTGATCATGGAGCACATCTAGAACACCCGTTCGAGCGATCCTGATCAATCAGGAATATCCCGACAGCTCCTGCATGCAGATCACATCCTTGGCTCCTACGCTCGACCGCATGAGCGAGTACGCCACGGAGCCGGTCCAGATCCACGACGTCCCCGTGGACGTCGTGGAGACCCTCCGAGCTCGCGCATCCGCCGAGGGCCTGTCCCTTGACGCCTACCTGCGGGGAGCCCTCGTCGACCTGGCGAACACCCCGACGATGGCGGAGGTCTTCCAGCGCACCCGACTCCAGCCGCGCACGATCGACGTGGCCGAGTACGTGCGGGTCCTGCGGGAGATCCGGGAGGAGGAGTGAGCTTCTTCGCCGTTGTGGACAATTCGGCGCTGATCGAGTTCCTGCTCGGCAAGCGCCCCCACAAGAGGCTCGTCCAGACAATGCTGACGGGCACGCTCGCGGCTCCCGAACTGCTCGACGCCGAGGCGTTCAGCGTCCTGCGCCGGATGGTCCTGCACAGCGGACTGCCGGCGGACGAGGCGTACACCCACCTGCGCACCATCAGGGACGCGCCGATCACCCGCGTTGGCCACCGCGCGGTGATGGACACCGCATGGGACATGCGGAACGCGTTGTCCGCACACGACTCCTTCTACGTCGCGCTCGCGGACAGACTGGGAGTCCCCCTGATCACGTGCGACGCCAAACTCGCCGGTTCGAACGGTCACAGCGTGGAGATCGAACTGTTCGCCGTCTCCTGAAACGCCACGCGGCCCCGGCGGAGGTGCCGGGGCCGCGCGTCAGGACAGCGATGGGTTACCAGCCGCGCTCCGCCAGCCGGTGGGGCTGGGGGATCTCGTCGACGTTGATGCCCACCATCGCCTCGCCCAGGCCGCGGGAGACCTTGGCGATCACGTCCGGGTCGTCGTAGAAGGTGGTGGCCTTCACGATGGCCTCCGCGCGCTGCGCCGGGTTGCCGGACTTGAAGATGCCCGAGCCGACGAACACGCCCTCGGCGCCCAGCTGCATCATCATCGCCGCGTCGGCCGGGGTGGCGATGCCGCCGGCGGTGAACAGCACGACCGGCAGCTTGCCGGCCTCCGCGACCTCGCGGACCAGCTCGTAGGGCGCCTGGAGTTCCTTGGCGGCCACGTAGAGCTCGTCGGCGGGCAGGTTCTGGAGGCGGCGGATCTCCGCGCGGATCTTGCGCATGTGGGTGGTGGCGTTGGAGACGTCACCGGTGCCGGCCTCGCCCTTGGAGCGGATCATGGCCGCACCCTCGGTGATGCGGCGCAGCGCCTCGCCCAGGTTGGTCGCACCGCACACGAAGGGCACGGTGAACTGCCACTTGTCGATGTGGTTGGCGTAGTCGGCCGGGGTCAGCACCTCGGACTCGTCGATGTAGTCCACGCCCAGCGCCTGGAGGACCTGGGCCTCGACGAAGTGGCCGATGCGCGCCTTGGCCATGACCGGGATGGACACCGCGTTGATGATGCCGTCGATCATGTCCGGGTCGCTCATCCGGGACACGCCGCCCTGCGCGCGGATGTCGGCGGGCACGCGCTCGAGCGCCATGACCGCCACCGCGCCGGCGTCCTCGGCGATCTTGGCCTGCTCGGGGGTGACCACGTCCATGATCACGCCGCCCTTGAGCATCTCCGCCATGCCGCGCTTGACGCGGCCGGTGCCGGTGACGTGGGTACCGGAGTCGGTTTCAGTGGTCACGGCGAACCTTTCGAAGTCGAGTGGACGAACAGGCCAATCGTACGTCCGACGTGGACCCTCCAAGGAGGCCACTCCGACCCGTTCTCGGCAGGCCACTCACTGCTGCGCCGCAGGTAGTGGCCTACGCCACCCGAAGCGTCGGGCGGCGACCGATCAGCGGACATCCGCGTAGGCCCGGAACAACAGGGGCAGGTCGGCCGACCTTTGCGCCAACGCCTCCCAGCACCGGGCTACCAGTCCCCGCGCCTCCACGCCCGCCCACGGACGGGGCAGCAGCTCCGGCGGCAGCAGCGGGTCCGGCTCGACGGCCCGGGTGAACTCCGCCGCCAGTTCCACCGCGATCCGCAGCAACGACGCCCGGTCCGGCCCCTCCTCGATCAGGGCCAGCCGCTCCCGCGCGACCTCGGCGAGCCGGACGTGCCGGTCCGCGATTTCCCCCAACGGCCACAGCCGCGCGACCAGCGCCACCGCTCCCCGCTCCGTCCCGATGCGCAGGTCGGAGCTGGTCAGGAAGGTCACCGAGTCGAGCACCCCCAGCCGCTCGGCCTCGCCCTGGATCAACTCGTCCCAGTCGTGCGGCGACACGTAGAGACCGCCTTGCAGGGGCGCCCCGCCGAACCGGACGATGACGTCCCGGAACGCGTCCCGCGCCGGCCGCTGGGACTCCGGCACGGCGAACGCCACTAGGTGCCAGTTGCCGTCCCACGTCACCTCGCCGGCGTCCTGGCGGTACATGAACCGGACGAACTCGACGTCCGGCTCGGCGGCCCGCAGCGCGTCGGGCGTCATCCGCAGCACCCCGCGCCGCCCGCGGCCCTCCGCGCTGAACTTCCCCTCCGCGACCAGGCGCTTCACACACAGCCGCACCTGCTGGTCGGACATCCCGAGCGCGCCGGCGACGTCGTACAGCTCACCCGTGTCCACGGTCCCGTCGGCCCGCACGAGCGCTTCAACGACGGTCCTGGTTGGCACTTCCACGTCCATGTGTTCAAATCTACAACGATCGTAGCGAGAACGATAGTTTGGGGGATGTATGAAATTGTGGAAGGTGCTGGGCGTGCTCGTGGCGCTCGCGCTCGTGGCTGCCGGGTGGGTCGTCTACCAGCACGATTACGCGCTGAGAGAGGAACGGGTGACCATCGGCGGACCCGAGGGCGGCGGCGGTGGGGAGGCGGCGGGCGGCGACCCTCGGAGCGGCGGCGAGCTCCAAGGCGGCGGCCAAGGCAGCGGCGACGGGCTCAAAAGCGGCGGCCAAGGCAGCGGCGACGGGCTCAAAAGCGGCGGCCTCCAGAGTGGCGGTAACAGCGAAGGCAGCGGTGGTGAGCTCCAGGGCGTCCTGGCCCGTCCGGAGAGCGGCGAGCGGCACGGTCTCGTGGTGTTCGTCCACGGCGACGGCCCGATCGACGCCACCCACGACACCTTCTACCGCCCCCTCTGGGAAGCCTTCGCCCGCGCCGGCTACGCCTCCCTCTCCTGGGACAAGCCCGGCATCGCCGGCGCCCCCGGCAACTGGCTGCACCAGACCATGACCGACCGCGCCGACGAGGTCCGCCAAGCCATCGCCTGGGCCAAGACCCGACCCGACATCGACCCGAACCGCATCGGCCTGTGGGGCGCGAGCCAAGCCGGCTGGGTCATGCCCGCCGTCGCCGCCGACACCGACGTCCGCTTCATGATCGCCGTGGGCACCGCCGTCAACTGGTTGCGCCAAGGCCGGTACAACCTCCTGGCCGAACTCCCCGAGGGCGAAGACCCGCAAGCCGCGCTCGCCCGCCGCGAGTCCAGGCTCGACCTCGTCCGCCGCCGCGTTCCCTTCGACGAGTACCAGCGGAGCACCGGCGACCAGGAGATGACCCCGGACCGCTGGCGGTTCGTGCTGGCCAACTTCGAGTCCGACGCCACCGCCGACCTGGCCCGCGTGACGCAACCAGTACTCCTCCTGCTCGGCGACCACGACCGGAACGTCGACGTCACCGAAACCGAGACCACCTACCGCGGCCTGATCAAGGACGTGGAGGTGCACCGCTACCCGAACGCCACCCACGGACTCACCCGCGACACCAACCAGTTCCTCCTCACCGCCACCGCCATCGCCGCACCACGCGCGGTGTTCGCCCCCGGCGTCCTGGACGACCAGGTCCGGTTCCTGGAGCGGGTCCGATGAAGCTGGAGCGGGTCCGATGAAGGTCGTGGCCCTGGGCGGTGCGGGCGCGACGGGAGCGGTGGCCGCGCGGGTCGCCGCGAACCTGCCGAACGTCGACGAAGTGACGGTGGCCGACCGGGCCGGCGGCGTCCGCATCGACATCACCGACGACCGGGCGCTGCGCGACCTCCTCAAGCCCGCCGACGTCGTCCTCAACACGGTCGGCCCCTTCTACCGCTACGGCCCGACCGTCCTCGAAGCCGCGATCGACACCGGCACCCACTACCTCGACATCTGCGACGACTGGCAACCCACCCGCGACCTGCTCGCGCTGGACGGGGCCGCGCGCCGAGCCGGTGTGCGGGCCGTGGTCGGCATGGGCGCGAGCCCCGGCGCGAGCAACCTGCTGGCCGCGTTGGCGGTGCGCGAGCTGGACGTGGTCGAGGAGGTCCACACGGCCTGGCCGGCCGACGGCGACGGGGACACCGCGGCCACGGCGGCCGTGGTGCACTGGATGCTCCAGATCAGCGGCCGGATCGCCGTGGTCGACAACGGCGAGATCACCGAGGAACTGCCCCTGCGGCCGGTCACCCTGACCCTGCCCAGCGGCGCGTCGGGCACCGCCCACACGGTCGGCCACCCGGAGCCGCTGACCTTCCACACCACGTTCCGCCCGCGCCGGGCGACCACCCTCATGGTCGCCCGGCCGACCACGATCGCCTACCTGGACGTGCTGCGGCACGACATCGACCGGGGCCGCCTGACCCCCGACACCGCCGCCACCGCCCTGCTGCACCCCACCCCGGGCCGCCTGGCCAGGTCGTTGCTCCACCGCCCCGCCGGCCCCGGCACCCTGCCGCGCTTCTTCGCCGTGGCCACCGGCGGCGGCCGGGCGGTGGAAGCGCGCCTGGACCACCCGACCCTCCTGGACGACATGGCCGAGGCGACCGGCCTGCCGCTGGCGCTCGCCCTGGCCCAGCTGGACACCGTGCCGCCGGGCGTGCACGCGCCCGAAGCGGTCCTCGACCCGGACCGGTTCTTCCACGACCTGGCCCGCCACCACCCCGACGCGACCACGACGGTGATCCGGTGACTCTGCGTGCACCACCGGGCGGGTTCCTCCTGCCGGGGCACTTGGGGTTGTCCCATCGCCGCCACGGGTGTGAGATCGAACACTAAACACTTGTGGAGGGCGGTCATCATGGCAGTGAAAACCTCCGACAACGGCCACTCGGCAGGCGCGGTCGCTGTGGACGACCCGGCCAAGGTCCGCAACGTCGTGCTGGTCGGCCCGTCCGGCTCCGGCAAGACCACGCTCACCGAGGCCCTGCTCGCCACCACCGGCGTCCTGACCCGAGCGGGTTCGGTCACCGAGGGCAACACGGTCTGCGACCACGACCCCGCCGCCGTGCGGCAGCAGCGGTCGGTCGGCCTGGCCGTCGCCCCCGTCAAGCACGGGGACGTGAAGATCAACCTGATCGACACACCCGGGTACGCCGACTTCGTCGGTGAGCTGCGCGCCGGGTTGCGCGCCGCCGACGCGGCGCTGTTCGTGGTCAGCGCGGCCGAGGGCGTCGACGCGTCGACCATCGCGCTGTGGGAGGAGTGCGCGGCGGTCGGGATGCCGCGGGCCGTGGTGATCGCCCGCACCGACCACCACCGCGCCGACGTGATGGCGGAGATCGCGGCCTGCCAGGACGCCTTCGGCGCCGGCGTGGTCCCGCTGTACCTGCCCGGCGAGGACGACGCCCTGGTCAACCTGCTGACCACCGAGGACCCGCGCTACGAGGAGCAGCGCAACGCCCTGATCGAGGGGATCATCGCCGAGAGCGAGGACGAGACCCTCATGGACCGCTACCTGGGCGGCGAGGCGATCGACCAGGCGACCCTGGTCGCCGACCTGGAGACCGCGGTGGCGCGGGGCTCGTTCCACCCGGTCATGCCGGTGTGCGCGCTGACCGGCCAGGGCCTGACCGAACTGCTCGACGGCATCTCCCGCGCGTTCCCCTCCCCGCTGGAGCACCCCCTGCCGGACGTGACCGGCCTGGACGGCATCCCGCAGCCCCGCCTGGCCGCGGACCCGGACGGCCCGCTGGTCGCCGAGGTCGTGCGCACCGCGGTGGACTCCTACGTCGGCCGCGTGTCGCTGGTCCGGGTCTTCTCCGGCACGCTGCGCCCCGAGCGCCCGGTCCACGTCTCCGGCCACGGTATGGCCGACCGGGGCCACGAGGACCACGACGCCGACGAGCGGGTAGCCCACGTCTACTCCCCGCTCGGCGCGAACCTCCGCGAGGTCCCCTACTGCGTGGCCGGCGACCTGTGCGCGCTGACCAAGCTGGGTTCGGCGGAAACCGGCGACACCGTCTCCGCCCCCGAGAAACCCCTGCTGATGACTCCGTGGGAGATGCCCGAACCGCTCCTCCCGGTCGCGGTGGTCCCCCGGTCGCGCAGCGACGAGGACAACCTCGCCCGCAACCTGAGCAAGCTGGTCGCGGGCGACCCGACCCTGCGCCTGGAGCGCAACTCCGAGACCCACCAGCTGGTCCTGTGGTGCATGGGCGAGGCCCACGCGGACGTCGTCCTGGCCCGCCTGCGCGCCGGCGGCGCCGAGGTGGACACCGAACCGGTCCGCGTGGCGTTGCGGGAAACCTTCGCCGCCCAGTCCAAGGGCCACGGCCGGCACGTCAAGCAGTCCGGCGGCCACGGCCAGTACGCGGTCTGCGACGTCATCGTCGAGCCGTTGCCGCGCGGCTCGGGCTTCCAGTTCGTGGACAAGATCGTGGGCGGCGCGATCCCCAACCAGTTCATCCCCAGCGTGGAGAAGGGCGTACGGGCCCAGCTCGAACGCGGCCTGCACGGCGGCTACCCGGTGGTGGACGTCAAGGTCACCCTGGTGGACGGCAAGGCCCACTCGGTCGACTCCTCCGACGCGGCCTTCCAGACCGCGGGCTCCCTGGCCCTCAAGGACGCCGCCGCGAACGGCAAGATCCAACTGCTGGAACCGATGGACGAGCTGGCCATCCGCCTGCCCGACGAACACCTGGGCACCGTCCTGGGCGACCTGTCCGGCCGCCGCGGCCGGGTCCTGGGCACCGAAGCCGACACCGCGGGCTACACGATCATCCGCGCCGAGGTCCCCCAGACCGAACTGCTGAGGTACGCGATCGAACTGCGCTCCCTGACCTCGGGCACCGGCACCTACACCCGCCACTTCTGTCGCTACGACCCCCTCCCCCAATCCCTGGCCGCGCAAGCGAAGTGACCACCGCGCACCTTCCGACCGCCGCACCCGGACGACGGTCGGAAGACGCGCGTGCTCAGGTGTTCTGCGGGAAGCCCAGGTTCACGCCGCCGTGCGACGGGTCGAGCCAGCGGCCGGTCACGACCTTGGTCCGGGTGTAGAAGTGGACGCCCTCCGGCCCGTATGCGTGCGAGTCGCCGAACAGGGAGTCCTTCCACCCGCCGAACGAGTAGTACGCCACCGGCACGGGGATCGGCACGTTCACGCCGACCATCCCCACCTCGACCTCGTTCTGGAACCGCCGCGCCGCGCCGCCGTCGTTGGTGAAGATCGCCGTGCCGTTCCCGTACGGGTTGGCGTTGACGACCTCCACCGCCTCGTCGTAGCTGCCGGCACGCATCACCGACAGGACCGGCCCGAAGATCTCGTCCCGGTAGATCGACATGTCCGTCCCGACGTGGTCGAACAGGGTCGGACCCAGCCAGAACCCCTCGGCAGCGCCGTCGATCGGGTGCCCACGCCCGTCCACCACCAGCGAAGCACCCTCGGCCACACCAGTGTCCACATAGGACACGACCCGGTCCCGGTGTGCCCCGGTCACCAAAGGCCCCATCTCGCACCCCGGCCGACGACCGTCCCCGACGTGCAGCCGGGCGATGCGCTCCTCGATCTTCGCCACCAGCTCGTCGCCCACCGGGTCCACGGCGACCACGACCGAGATCGCCATGCACCGCTCCCCCGCCGACCCGAACCCGGCGGACACCGCCGCGTCCGCCGCCAGGTCGAGGTCGGCGTCCGGCAGCACGACCATGTGGTTCTTGGCACCGCCCAACGCCTGCACGCGCTTGCCGTGCCGGGTCCCGGTCTCGTAGACGTACCGGGCGATCGGCGTCGACCCCACGAACGACACCGCCTTGACGTCCGGGTGCTCCAGCAACCGGTCCACGGCCACCTTGTCCCCGTGCACCACGTTCAGCACCCCGTCCGGCAACCCGGCCTCGGCGAACAGCTCCGCGATGAACACCGACGCCGAAGGGTCTTTCTCGGAGGGCTTCAGCACCACGGTGTTGCCGCACGCGATCGCGTTGGGCACGAACCACAGCGGCACCATCGCGGGGAAGTTGAACGGCGAGATCACGCCCACCACGCCCAGCGGCTGCTGGATGGAGTAGACGTCCACCTTCGTGGATGCGTTCTCGCTGAACCCGCCCTTGAGCAGGTGCGGGATGCCGCAGGCGAACTCGACCGCCTCCAACGCCCGCTGCACCTCGCCCGCCGCGTCGGAGAGCACCTTGCCGTGCTCGGCGGTCACGATCGCCGCCAGCTCGGACTTGCGCGCGTTCAACAGCTCCCGGAACGCGAACATGACGTTGGCCCGCTGCGCCAGAGAAGCGCCGCGCCACACCGCGAAAGCCTCCCGCGCCGCCGCGACCGCTTCGTCCACAGTGGACGCGTCAGCGTAGTCCACCCGAGCCGCCACCTGCCCGGTGGCCGGATCGTAGACGTCACCGCTGCGCGCATTCTCGCCCTGCCACGACTTCCCGCCGATCCAGTGGGTGATCTTCACAGCACGTCTCCCAGGATGCCCAGTGCTTCCTCGACCTCGTCCTCGGTCACCGTCATCGGCGGCGCGAGCCGGATCACGTTGCCGTACAAGCCGCCCTTGCCCACCAGCAGCCCGCGCTCCCGCGCGCCCTCCAGCACGCCGGCGGCCTTCTTCGGGTCCGGCTCACCGCCCGGTCCGACCAGCTCGACGCCCACCATCAGGCCCTTGCCGCGCACGTCCCCGACGGCCGGCCGGTCCTCGGCGATGGCGCGCAGGCCGTCGATGAGCCGCTCGCCCATCTTCTCCGCGTTCTGCTGCAAGTCGTTGTCCAGCAGGAAGTTCAGCGTCGCCAACGCGCCGGTCGTGGACACCGGGTTGCCGCCGAAGGTGGAGATGGAGTTCGCGGTGATGCAGTCCATCAGGTCGCCGCGCGCCACGACGCCGCCGATCGCCAGGCCGTTGCCCAGGCCCTTGGCGAAGGTCATCGCGTCGGGGACCACCCCGTGCGCCTGGATGCCCCAGAAGTGCGAGCCGGTGCGGCCCCAGCCGGTCTGCACCTCGTCGGAGACGAAGAGGATGCCGTACTCGTCGAGGACTTCCTTGAACGCGCCGAACAACCCGTCCGGCGGGGTCGCGAAGCCGCCCACGCCCTGGATCGGCTCGGCGATCATGCACGCCACGTCGCCGGCGGTGGTCGTCTCGATGACCTCGCGCAGGTCGGCGACGCACGCCTTGACGTAGTCGGCGTCGGAGTAGTCCTTGAAGGGGCTGCGGAACCGGTAGCCGCCGTGCACCCAGCTCACCTTCACCGGGCTGAGCGAGGACGCCGACCAGCCCCGGTTGCCGGTGATCGCCTGGCTGGCGAAGGAACGCCCGTGGTAGGAGTTGCGCAGGGCGAGGACCTGGTCGCTGCGCCGGAACTGGGTGGCCAGCATGAGCGCGGTCTCGTTGGCCTCGGTGCCGGAGTTGGTGAAGAAGACCTTGGCGTCCGGGATGCCCGACAGCTCCGCGATCTTCTCCGCCAGCTCGACCTGGGACCGGATCAGGTACAGCGTCGAGGTGTGCAGGACGCCGGTGGCGAGCTGGGACCGGATGGCGTCGCTGATCTCGGCCACGTCGTAGCCGATCGCGTTGGTCAGGATGCCCGCGAAGAAGTCCAGGTAGGTGCGGCCGTCGCGGTCGGTGACCCGTCGGCCGGAGGCACTGGCCAACTCGATGGGGTTGTCGTAGTAGAGGGCGAGCCACTTCGGCATCACCGCGCGGTGCCGGGTCAACAGCTGATCACCTTCGGTGGGTGACATCGCGTCCTCCTCGTCGGGTCCCTGCCCGGAAGTGTGGTGGGACCGCGCGGGTGCTCGCCATGCACAACCTGTACCGCTTTTCGGGTCTTGGCATTACGTTGTGTCCATGTACCCCACGGTGGCGGAAGCCTTGGCCCTGCCAGTGGTCCGGCGCGGTGAGCCGAGGGTGCTCGCGGGAGCGGCCGGGATGCAGCGGCGGGTGCGGTGGGTGCACGCGGCGGAGGTCGCCGACATCGCCCACCTGCTGCGCGGTGGCGAGCTGGTGCTGACCACCGGGATCGCGCTGCCCGACGACCCGGCGGGGCTGCGGAAGTACGTCGACGACCTGGCCGCCGTGGGGGCGTCCGGGCTGGTTGTGGAGCTGGTGCGGCGGTGGAGCGACGGCGTGCCGGGCGCGCTGGTGGCCGCCGCCGAACGGCACGGGCTGCCGCTGGTGGCGCTGGCGCGGGAGACGCGGTTCGTCGCGGTGACCGAGGCCGTGGTGTCGCTGATCGTGGACGCCCAGCTCACCGAGCTGCGGGCGGCGGAGCAGGTGCACGAGACGTTCACGGCGCTGACCGTGGCCGGCGCGGAGCCCGCGGAGGTGCTGCGCGAGGTGGCGCGGACGTCCGGGCTGCCCGTCGTGCTGGAGACCCTCGGGCACGAGGTGCTCGCCTACGACGCCGCCGGCCAGGACCCGACCGCGCTGCTCGCCGACTGGGGCACGCGGTCGCACGCCGTCACCGTGTCGGAGCGGACGGCGTACCACGAAGGCGCGGGCTGGCTGGTGACCGTCGTCGGGGCGCGCGGCGCGGACTGGGGCCGGCTCGTGGTGGTGACCCCGGAACCGCCGCCGCACCGGCTGGTCGTGGTCGCCGAACGGGCGGCGTCGGCGCTGGCCGTGCACCGGCTGGTGGCGCGGGACCGGGAGTCGCTGGAACGCCAGACCCACCGGACGTTGCTGACCCAGCTGCTCGGCCACCCGCCGCACGACCTGCCCGCGCGGGCGGCGGCCCTGGGCGTGCCACTCGAACGGCGGCAGCTGGTGGGAGTCGCGATCCGGCCGGGTGCGGCGTCGGTGCCCGCGCAAGCGCTCGCCACCCAGGAGGTGTTGCGGGACCTGGCGGAGGCGACGGCGTTGGCGACCCGGCGGGTGACCGTGCCCGCGCTGGTCGGGGTCGTGGACGACACCTCCGTGCGCGCTCTGCTGTCGCTGCCGCCCGCCGCCGGGCTGGACGGTGTGCTGCGGCGCCTGGCGCGCGAGGTGCACCGGACCGCCGCCGCGACCCAGCACGCGTTGCCCGTGGTGATGGCCGTGGGGACGACGGTGTCCTCGGTGCCGGACGTGCGGCGCAGCCTCGGTGAGGCCGCCCACATCGCCGGCGCGGCACTGCGGTCGCCCGGGACCCGGCTGTACCACCGGCTCGACGACGTCCGGCTGCGCGGCCTGCTGCACCTGCTGCGCGACGACGAGCGGGTCCGGGCGTTCGCGGACCGGGAACTGGGCACGCTGGCCGCCCGGGACGCGGGCCAGGGCAGCCGGTTGCTGGAGCTGCTGCGGTGCTACTGCGAGCACGGGGGCAACAAGTCGGCGGCGGCAGCGGCGGCGCACCTGTCGCGGACGGCGTACTACCAGCAGTTGGGGCGGATCGAGCAGGTGCTGGGGGTGTCGCTGGAGGACCCGGAGTCGGTGCTCTCGCTCTACGTGGCCCTGCTCGTGCGCGAGATGGCGGACTGACCGGCGCGGAGGACGTCCCCCGCGCCGGTCGGGTCGGGCTCAGCCCTCGACGGGGGCGTCCACCGGCGGCTTGGCCACGTCGGGCAGCGACGACGGCACGTCGGGCACGTCCGGCAGCTTCGGCTGCTGCACGTTGGGCAGCTTGATCTCCGGCGGGGTGATCGAGCTCGGCGCGGCCGGGAGCGCGACGCCCTTGGTCAGGCTGCGCTCCTCCTCCGCCGTCGGCGCCTCGACCGGCAGCTTCGGCGTCTCCAGGGCGGCCTGGGCCTCGGGCAGCGCGACCGGCAGCTTCACGGTCTTGGCGTCCAGCAGGTCGGTGACCTGCTTGGTGACGTCGAAGTCGACCTTGGGGGCCTCACCCAACTTGCCCTCGGCGAGGTCGGGCGCCTCGGCGGCCGAAGCGGCCCCGGCCATGAGCGGCGAGGCACCGACGGCGAGGAGGGCGGCGGCACGCAGGATTCCGCGGGTGCGGTGTGCAGACACGATGTTCCTAACCTTTTGGGGACCGATCACTTGACCTCTCCGACATCGGCACCCACCCCGAACTTCCACACCCGCTCGATAGGGTGACTGACACTGCGTATCGCCAAGTCACCCGAACGAGGCCCCCCGTTGGACGGAGACTTAGCCAACACCCTGACCGGCTCCCCCACCGGCCCGGTCGTGCAGGCAGGCACCATCAAGGGCAACCTCCACTTCCACCCCTCGCCCCCACCGGTCGCGATCAACCAGTTGCCGCCGTCCGTGCCGCACTTCGTGGGCCGCGCCGATGAACTCGCCACCCTGACCGAGCACCTCGACACCGACGCCTTCCCGATCACCTACATCGCGGGCAGCGCCGGCGTCGGGAAGACGACGCTCGCCGTGCACTGGGCGCACCGGTGCCGCGACCGCTTCCCGGACGGGCAGCTCTACGTCGACCTGCGGGGATTCGGCCCGGACGAGCCGCTGAGTCCCGCCGCGGCGGTCCGCCGCTTCCTCGACGCGTTCCAGGTGTCCGGGGACCGACTGCCCGTCGACCCCGAGTCGCAGGCCGCGATGTTCCGGAGCCTGGTGCAGGACAAGCGGGTCCTCGTGCTCTTGGACAACGCCGTGGACGCCGACCAGATCCGTCCCCTGCTGCCCGGCAGCCCCACCTGCGCGGTGCTGATCACCAGCCGCAACCTGCTGCCCAGCCTCGTCGCCCGGGAACAGGCCAGGCAGGTCGTCCTCGACGTGCCGACCCTGGAGGAGGCCCGTGCGATCCTGTCGATCCACCTCGGCGCGGACCGGGTGCGCGCCGACAGCCGTGCGGCGGACGCCCTCGTCGAGCGCTGTGCCCGCCTGCCGATCGCCCTCACGATCGCCGGGGCGCAAGCGGTGACCGAGGCGCACCGCCCCCTCGACCGCATCGCCACCGCGTTGGCGGAACTGGCCACCGACGACAGCCCCCACACCGACCTCCAGGCGATCTTCGCCTCCTCCTACCGCGCCCTGCCCCCGGACGCCGCCCGCCTGTTCCGACTGCTCAGCCTGCACCCCGGCCCCGACATCGGCGAGGACGCCGCGGCGAGTCTCGCGGGCCGGCACCCGATCCGGCCGCTGCTGACCACCCTCATCCGGTTCTCCCTGCTGACCGAGCACGCACCCGGCCGCTTCCGCTCCCACGACCTGCTGCGCGAGTACGCCGCCGAACTCGCCGGGGCGGCCGAGCCCGAGGAGGCGGCGATCACGCGGCTGCTCGACCACTACCTGCACACCGCGCGGGCCGGTGAACGCCTGCTCTACCCGCGCCGCTCGCCCATCCCGTTCGACCCGCCCGCACCCGGCACCACGACCACGCCCCTGGCCGACCCCCTGGCCGCGATGCGGTGGTTCGCCCATGAGCACACGAACCTCCTGCGCGTGCTCGACCTCGCAGAGCAGCGCGGGATGACGGGCCACGTCTGGCGGCTGCCGTGGACCATGTCGTCGTACTTCGGGTGGCGGGGGCACTGGAGCGACTGGGCAGCCACCCAACGAAAGGCAGCGCGGGCCGCACTGAGCGAAGGCGCCGCGGAAGCCGCAGTGGTGCCCCTGCGCTTGCTCGGCCGCATCCACATGCTCAATCGCCGTTACGAGGACGCGGTCGAGATGCTCGAGGCCGCCCTCCGAATCTCGACCGAGCCCGCCGAAGAAGCCCACGTCCACCACATGATGAGCTTCGCGCGCCTGCGGCTCGGCCACCGGGCCGACGCGATGCGCCATGCGCGCCAGGCGCTCGGCTTGGCCCGCCGGGCCGGTCACCCCATAGCCGAAGCACGTTCCCTGGCCCAACTCGGTCGGGTCCTCGACGAGGTTGGTGAACACCGAGGCGGATTGGCGCACTTCCGCCGGGCGGCCGAGATCCTCTCGGCGGAGGACGACCTGCTCAACCTCGCCAGCGCCCTGAACGCCATCGGACGGTCGCTCCACCACCTCGGCGACCACCGCAGGGCCGTCGAGTACTACGGGGTCGTCGCTGCCCTCGAACGGGCGTGGGGCGACGTGTGGTCGCTGGCCCGCACCCTCGACCGCCTCGGCGACGCCCAGGACGCGCTCGGGGACCGCACCGCCGCCCGCAGTGCTTGGACCGAGGCGCTGTCACTGCTGGTCGAGATCGACCACCACGACGCCGACCTCGTCTCGGCGAAACTGGAGCGCGCGTGACGGTCCCGTGCCCGGGGGACGGGGGCACGGGACCGCTCGCTCACCGGACCCCGGAGGCTAGGGGTTGGTGATGCCCAGGGTGTACGCCCCCGAGCCGCTGTACGCGTGGACCCGGTAGCGGTAGTACCCAGGCGTCCCGTTGTAGGTCACCGACTCGTTGGCCTCCGGGCTGTCGCCCTTCGCCACCACGACCCACGAGCTGCCGTTCCACTTCTGGAGGTACAGGTCGAAGTCCGCGCCGGTCGGGCCGACCAGGCAGCCGACGTGCGCGCCCGAGACCGTGGACTGGTAGTAGCTGCCGCCCGGCTGGTAGGCCTGCCCGCCCGACGCCAGCGAGCCGTTGTACCTGGCTTCCGAAGAGGAGCAGCCGGTGGGCGGGTTGGGGTCGCCGCCCCCGCCGGTCACCAGGGACAGGCCGTAGGTCTGCAAGATCTCGTTGACCGGCTGGAAGTACGTCGTGCCGCCCGACGAGCAGTTGCCCGAACCGCCCGAGGTCACGCCCTGGGCCTGGTTGCCGGCCAGCAGGGAGCCGCCGGAGTCGCCCGGCTCGGCGCACACCGTGGTCTGGATCAGGCCGGTCACGGTGCCCTGCGGGTAGCTCACCGACGAGTTGCGGGCCTGGATGGTGCCGCAGTGCCAGCCCGTGGTGGAACCCGAGCGGCAGACCGTGGCGCCCACGGCCGCGTCCTGCGAGCCGGCCACGGAGACCGTGCCGCCGGAGTAGTTGTTCACCAGGCCGCGCGGGGTGTTGCCGGCCGCCACCTGCACCCAGGCGTAGTCGTTGCCGGGGAAGCTGGAGCCGCGGAAGGTGCCGCTCGGGTTGGACGTCGTGGCGCCGGTCGTGCCGCAGTGGCCGGCCGTCACGAAACCGCCGTTGACCGAGAAGCCCACCGAGCACCGGGTGCCGCTGCCGATCGTGTAGGCGTTGCCGCCGATGACGTCGATCAGCGGGCGCGGGGACTCGTCGGTCGTCACGTACCGCACGGCCGACGCCGCGACACCGCTGCCCGCCACGAACGCCCGCGCGGCGGCCAGCCCGGCCGGGTGCGACTTCACGACCACCGAGTTGCCGGCCACGTCCACGTACCAGCCCGGCACCGACCGCGGCGCCGCGCTCGCCCGACCGTCCAACTTGGACTTCAGGGCGTCCAGTTCGCGCTCGCTGTGCCGCACCACCCGACCGCCGGGGTACGCGGCGGCGTCGGTGACGGCGACCTGGAGGGCGCCGGACGAGTCGATCCACGCCCCGCCGAACCGGTCGGCCAGCCGCTTGCGCAGGCCGGCGGCGGTCGCGCTGGACGCCTTGTCCGCCGCCAGCCGCGCCCGCGCCTGCTCGGCGGACAGGCCGAGGTCGCGCTGGATCGCCGACAGGATCTCGGCGTCCTGGCCCGAGGCGTCCTGACTCGACGCCTGGGCACCCGGAGCGGCCACCACACCGGCCACCAGGGCCGCCGCGACCACGAGCGGTCTCAACAGTCTTGACATGGGGATTCTCCTCGAAGGGAGTGCAGGGATTCCCCGTGAAAAGTAATTCCGCCCGTCCGTTCGCGGTAATACCGCTTCGGTCATAAGACCCGGTGATGGCCAAGCAAAAAATCAGACCGCGGCGTGGTGCGGCACCGCCCCGAATTCCGGGTGGTCGGCGAGCCAGCCCGTGTACCGGGGGTTGCGCTCGGCCTTCTCCCGGTAGGCCTCCGCCGCGTACCGCAGGACCTGCGGTCCCAAAGCCGCCGCCGCGCTCTCCGGGTCCCAGCCGATCAGGTGCCGCCAACGCAGCGGCACGCCCGCGATGGGCAGCACCGCCAGGCCCGGCGTGCGGCGGAACGTCGGCTGGCACAGCGCGATCACGTCACCGGACTGCGCCAGGTCGATGCAGCCCATGATGTCCACCTCGTACAGCGTGCGCGGGGCGAACCCGGCCCGCGTGCAGGCCGCCGAGAAGCAGTCGCCGAAGCACCCGTCGCCGGGCGTCGCGGCCCACTGCATGTCCTTGAGCGCCGACAGCGGCACCTCGTCGAGCAGGGTCAGCGGGTGGTCCTCGGAGATCAGCACGCACACCGGGTCCACGGCGACGACGCTCCAGGTCAGCCCGTACTCCGAGGGCGGCGGCGCGTCACCGCACACCCCGACCAGCACGTAGTCCAGCCGCCCCTGCGCCACGGCCCCCGCCAGCTCCTCCCCCGACCAGGACACCTGGGTGCCGACGTGCGAGCCGGGGTGCGCCTCGGTCAGCCGGTGCACCAGGCCGCCGAGCATCGGCCCGTTCACCGCGCCCACCCGGAACCGGTCGCTGGGCTGGTCCTCGTCCACCAGGCGCAACGCGTCCTCCTGCAAACGGGAGAACGCGGGCAGGAGCACCCGGGCGCGTTCGAGCACCAGTTCGCCCAGCGCGGTGGGTCGCGCGCCCTTGTGGTCGCGGTCGAACAGCTTGCCGCCGAGCAGTCCCTCGATGCGGTGCAGTTGGGCGGTCAGGGCGGGTTGGGCCAGTCCCAGCACGGAGGAGGCCTTGGACAGGCTGCCCGCGTCGGCGATGGCGCAGACCACCCGCAGGTGCCGCAGTTCGAGCTTCACCCACCCGAAGGTAGGGACTGTGAACGGGGGTGTCGAGGGCCACCGCCGGTGCCCCGGCCCCGCTGACCGGGCCGGTCGGAGTGGCAATGGACAGAGTGTGCCCTGATCATGGCAAACGTGGACACTTCGACACTGCCCTTCGCACGCGGGCCGACCCGAGGATGCCGGGATGAACAACGCGCCGATTCGCCCTGGTGGACGGTGTTTCACGAGCGTAACAGGGGAGTGACCGATGGCCCTCGACTCCGCAACCCAGGTCACATCCGATCCTGACGGCCGCGTGGAGCTGCGCGACCACTCCGCCATCTCCGACAGCCCGCACTACAACCCCGAGCTCGCACCCGTGCCGCTCGAACAGCGCACGTGGACCACCTACAACTTCTTCGCGCTGTGGATGGGCATGGCGCACAACATCCCCAGCTACACCCTGGCCGCGTCGCTGGTCGCGCTGGGGATGGACTGGGTGCAGGCGTTCGTGACCATCACCCTGGGCAACCTGATCGTGCTGGTGCCCATGCTGCTCAACAGCCACGCGGGCACGAAGTACGGCATCCCGTTCCCGGTGTTCGCCCGCGCGTTCTACGGGATCCGGGGCGCGAACCTGGTGGCGTTGCTGCGGGCGTTCATCGCGTGCGCGTGGTTCGGCATCCAGACGTGGGTGGGCGGCAAGGCGCTGCACGTCATCGTCGGGCGGCTGGCCGGCGACGGGTGGGTGAACGCGCCCGTCGTGCTGGGCCAGGTGTGGACGCTGTGGCTGTGCTTCCTGGGCTTCTGGGTGGTGCAGATGCTGGTGATCTGGCGCGGCATGGACGCCATCCGCCGGTTCGAGAACTGGACCGCTCCCCTGGTCAGCGTCGGGTTCCTGGTCCTGCTGGCCTACGTGGCGATCAAGGCGGGCGGCTTCGGCCCGATCCTGTCCGAGCCGTCCAAGCTGGGGTGGGGCCCGGAGTTCTGGAAGGTGTTCTTCCCGGCCCTGATGGGCATGATCGCGTTCTGGTCGACGCTGTCGCTGAACATGCCCGACTTCACGCGGTTCGGCGGCAGCCAGCGCAAGCAGGCCGTGGGTCAGGTGCTCGGCCTGCCCACGACGATGTCGTTCATCGCGCTGGTGGCCATCCTGACCACGTCCGGCGCGATGGCGCTCTACGGCGAGGCGATCTGGGACCCGGCGGAGCTGGCGAGCCGGTTCGACTCGACCGCGGTGGTGCTGGTGGCGCTGGTCGCGCTGGTGCTGGCGACCATCTCGGCCAACCTCGCGGCCAACGTGGTCAGCCCGTCCTACGACTTCTCCAACGCGTTCCCCAAGAAGATCTCCTTCGCGCTGGGCGGGTTGATCACCGGGGTGATCGGCATCGTGATCCAGCCGTGGCGGCTGATCTCCGACCCGAGCATCTACATCTTCGCGTGGCTGGGCTTCTACGGCGGTCTGCTGGCGTCGGTGGCCGGGGTGTTCGTCGCGGGCTACTGGCTGATCTCGAAGACCCGGCTGGAGCTGCCCGACCTGTACCTGTCCGGGCGCGGCGCCTACTGGTTCCGCGCGGGCTGGAACTGGCGGGCGGTGCTGGCCACCGCCGTGGGCTCGGTGCTCGCGGTGGGCGGCGCGTACGGGGGTCCGTTCCCCGCGGACGGCCTGATCCCGGTGCTGAAACCGCTCTACGACTACAACTGGGTCGTCGGCCTGCTCGGCGGCCTCCTCGTCTACCTGGCGCTTGCGCCGCGGAGGGAGCACGCGTGAGCAACATCGTCCGCGCAGGGCTGGTCCAGCAGAAGTGGACCGGCGACAAGGAGTCGATGATCGCGAACGCGGTGGAGGCGGTCCGCACCGCCGCGTCGCAGGGCGCGCAGGTCGTGTGCCTGCAAGAGCTGTTCTACGGGCCGTACTTCTGCCAGGTGCAGGACGCGGACTACTACTCCTACACCGAGGGCATCCCCGACGGGCCGACCACCGAGCTGATGTGCCAGGTGGCCGAGCAGAACGGCGTCGTGCTCGTCGTGCCGATGTACGAGCAGGAGCAGCCGGGCGTCTACTTCAACACCGCCGCCGTGATCGACGCCGACGGCACCTACCTGGGCAAGCACCGCAAGAACCACATCCCGCAGGTGAAGGGGTTCTGGGAGAAGTTCTACTTCCGGCCCGGCAACCTGGGCTACCCCGTGTTCGACACGGCGGTGGGCAAGGTCGGCGTCTACATCTGCTACGAGCGGCACTTCCCCGAGGGCTGGCGGGCGCTGGGGTTGGGCGGCGCGCAGATCGTGTTCAACCCGTCCGCGACCTCGCGCGGGCTGTCGGAGTACCTGTGGCGGCTGGAGCAGCCGGCGGCGGCCGTGGCCAACGAGTACTACGTCGGCACGATCAACCGGGTTGGCGTGGAACCGTTGGGGGACAACGAGTTCTACGGCCAGTCGTACTTCGTGGACCCCCGCGGCCAGCTCGTGGGCGAGGCGGCGTCGGACACGGAGGAGGAGGTCGTCGTGCGCGACCTCGACATGGACAAGCTGGCCGAGGTGCGCGACCTGTGGGCGTTCTACCGCGACCGCCGCCCCGACTCGTACGAATCGCTGGTGAAGCCATGACGATCCTGATCAAGGGCGGCCTGGTGGTCAACGCCACCGGGGCCGTCGCGGCCGACGTGCTGGTGGACGGCGAGAAGATCGCCGCCCTGGTCGCGCCCGGCTTTCCCGTGCAGGCCGACGAGACGATCGACGCCGCCGGGAAGTACGTGATCCCCGGCGGGATCGACGCGCACACCCACATGGAGATGCCCTTCGGCGGCACGTTCTCCGCCGACACGTTCGCCACCGGCACCACGGCGGCGGCGTGGGGCGGGACGACGACCATCATCGACTTCGCGGTGCAGGCCAAGGGCACGTCCCTGTTGTCCACGTTGGACAAGTGGCACGCGAAGGCGGACGGGAACTGCGCGATCGACTACGGGTTCCACATGATCGTCTCCGACGTGACCGACACGTCGTTGAAGGAGATGGAGTCCTGCGTCGAGGCGGGCGTGAACACGTTCAAGATGTTCATGGCCTACCCCGGCGTCTTCTACGCCACCGACGGCGAGATCCTGCGCGCGATGCAGAAGGCCCGCGAGACCGGGTCCACGATCATGATGCACGCCGAGAACGGCATCGCGATCGACCAGCTGGTGGCGCAGGCGCTGGCGTCGGGGCGCACCGACCCGGTGGAGCACGGCCTGACCCGGCCGGCCGAGCTGGAGGGGGAGGCGACCTCGCGGGCGATCACGCTGGCCCGTGTGACCGGCGCGCCGCTCTACATCGTGCACCTGTCGGCGGCGCAGGCGCTGGACGCGGTGACCAAGGCCCGTGACACCGGGCAGAACGTGTTCGCCGAGACGTGCCCGCAGTACCTGTACCTGTCGCTGGAGGACCTGGCCAAGCCCGATTTCGAGGGCTCGAAGTACGTGGCCTCTCCCCCGCTGCGGCCCAAGGAGCACCAGTCGGAGCTGTGGCGGGGGCTGCGCACCAACGACCTGTCGGTGGTGTCGACCGACCACTGCCCGTTCTGCTTCAAGGACCAGAAAGAGCTCGGGCGCGGGGACTTCTCCAAGATCCCCAACGGGATACCCGGCGTCGAGCACCGGATGGACCTGCTGCACCAGGGCGTGGTGAAGGGCGAGATCAGCGTGGAGAGGTGGGTGGAGATCTGCTCGACCACCCCGGCGCGCATGTTCGGCCTGTACCCGCGCAAGGGGGTGGTGGCGCCCGGCGCGGACGCCGACCTCGTGGTGTACGACCCGAAACCCCGCCAGACGATCTCGGCGACCACGCACCACATGAACGTGGACTACTCGGCGTACGAGGGCATGGAGATCACCGGCCGGGTGGACACCGTGCTCTCGCGCGGCCGGGTGGTCGTGGACGGCGCGGGCTTCCACGGCTCGACCGGCCACGGCCGGTTCCTCTCCCGCGACCTGAACCAGTACCTGGTGTGAGGGGTGACCGCCGTGGACTTCGGCGTCGTGTTGCAGACCGACCCGCCCGCGCGGGACGTGATCGCGGGCCTGGAAGCCGCCGAGGACAACGGCTTCCGCTACGGCTGGACGTTCGACTCCACCGTGCTGTGGCAGGAGCCGTTCGTCATCTACTCGCAGGTGCTGGCGCGGACGTCGTCGCTGGTCGTCGGCCCGATGGTGACCAACCCGAGCACCCGGGACTGGTCCGTGCTGGCCTCGCTGTTCGCCACCTTGAACGACATGTTCGGCAACCGCACGGTGTGCGGGATCGGGCGGGGTGACTCGGCGCGACGGGTCATCGGGCAGAAACCCGCGTCACTGGCCTACCTGTCGCAGGCCATGACGGTCATCAAGGGGCTCGCGGAGGGCCGGGAGGTCGAGCACCACGGCACACCGGTGCGGATCCCCTGGGTGCGCAACGGGAAGCTGGAGATGTGGATGGCCGCCTACGGGCCGCGCGCCCTGCGGATGGTCGGCGAGCAGGCCGACGGGTTCATCCTGCAAACCGCCGACCCGGACATCGCGCGGTGGACCATCGGGTCCGTCCGCGAGGCGGCCGTCGCCGCCGGGCGCGATCCGTCGGAGATCACCATGTGCGTCGCCGCGCCCGCGTACGTCGGCGACGACCTGCCCCACCAGCGCGAACAACTGCGCTGGTTCGGCGGGATGGTGGGCAACCACGTGGCCGACCTGGTGGCGCGGTACGGCGAGGAGGGCGTGGTCCCGAAGGCGTTGACCGACTACATCAAGGACCGGGAGGGCTACGACTACTCCCACCACGGCAAGGCGGGCAACCGTTCGACGGACTTCGTGCCGGACTACATCGTGGACCGGTTCTGCCTGCTCGGACCGGCATCTGCGCACGTGGAGAGGCTGCGGGAGTTGGCGGAATTGGGCGTGGACAACTTCGCGCTCTACCTGATGCACGACGAGAAGGAGAAAACCCTGACCGCGTACGGGAACGAGGTCATTCCGCACGTCCCTTGACCTGGTGCGCGCTCCAACTCCTAGCGTCCTCGACGGGATCTAGGAGGCAGACATGACACGCATTCCCACTCGACACCTCGGCGACCTCGTCGTTTCCGCCCAGGGCCTCGGGTGCATGGGCATGAGCCACGGCTACGGCGCCACCGACGACGACCAGTCGGTGGCGACGGTGCGCCGTGCCCTCGACCTGGGCGTGACGATGCTGGACACCGCCGACTTCTACGGGTCCGGGCACAACGAGGAGCTGATCGGACGGGCCATCGCGGGACGGCGGGACGAGGTGGTGGTGGCCACGAAGTTCGGCTTCGCCAACCGGCTCGGCGAGCCGACGGTCATCCGCGGGGACGCCTTCCACGTGCGGCGGGCGTGCGAGGACTCGTTGCGGCGGCTCGGGGTCGACCACATCGACCTGTACTACCTGCACCGGGTGGACCCGACCGTGCCGGTCGAGGAGACCGTCGAGGCGATGTCCTCGCTGGTCCGGGTGGGCAAGGTGCGGCACCTGGGGTTGTCGGAGGCGAGCGCGGCGACCATCCGGCGGGCGCACGCGGTGCACCCGATCTCGGCGTTGCAGAGCGAGTGGTCGCTGTGGACGCGGGACGTCGAGGCGGAAGTCGTGCCGGTGTGCCGGGAGCTGGGGATCGGGCTGGTGCCGTTCTCTCCGTTGGGGAGGGGGTTCTTGACCGGGCGGTACCGGTCGGCCGACGAGTTCGCCACCGGTGACGTGCGGCGGACCCAGCCCCGGTTCGCCGACGAGAACCTGTCGCGGAACCTGGAGGTCGTCGGCGTGCTGGAGGCCTTGGCCGCTTCTCGGGGCATCACCGCAGGTCAGCTCGCTCTGGCGTGGGTGCAGCAGCGCGGGGAGGATGTGGTGCCGATCCCGGGTACGCGGCGGCAGGCCAACCTGGAAGAGAACCTCGCGGCGCTGACCGTGGAGCTGTCCGCGGACGACCTGGCGGTGCTCGACGGGGCCGCCGCGCAGGTCGCAGGCGCTCGCTACGACGTGACCAGTCTCAGCTTCGTCGACGGCTGAGATTTCCTCCGCGGCTCGCGCCCCGAAATTGTCGTACCCCGTCGCTAGCGTGCACGACATGATCACCACCGAGGACGAGGCCCGCTTCTGGGCCCTGCTGGAAGAGTCGTGGGCGAGTGCCGGACCCGATGCCGCGGCGGCGCGACGCGCGCTGGTGTCGCGCGATCCCGACGCCGACGACGGGTTCGACCACGCCGCCGTGCTGGAGGAGCAGGTCGAGGCCGTGCTGGACCGGCTGACAGAGCTGTGCGCGGACCTGTCGAGCGCGGAGCTGACAGCGCTGGACCGGGTGGCCGAGCGGAAGCTGTACGAAATCGACCGGGCGGACGTCCACGACCACACAGACGGGTCCGACGACGGCTTCCTGTACGCGCGCGGGTTCGTCCTGGTCCTGGGCCGGGAGTTCTACGAAGCGGTCGCGCGCGACCCGCGGTTGGCGGTGGCCGACGCGGAGGCCGAGGAGTTCTGCTACTTCTTCGCCCACTTGCACCAGGAGCGGTTCGGGGACTTCCCCGAGACGGGGTCGGGGATCTCCCGGGAATCCGGCGCCAACCGGGCCGGCTGGGCGGGAGCGGAGGTACCGTCGGAGGTGTGATCGACTTCGAGAAGGCGTCGGTGTTCAAGCTCGCCCCGTGCAGGCCCGAGGACATCGTGGGCCAGGTGTCCCCGATCCTCATCCAGGGCGAGCAGATCGTGTCGTGCTTCAAGACGGTGCGCGACTTCGTGGTGTTCACGAACAAGCGCGTGATCGCCGTGAACGTGCAGGGCATGACGGGGCGGAAGAAGGACTTCACGTCCCTGCCCTACAGCCGCGTGCAGGCGTTCTCCATCGAGACGGCGGGCACGTTCGACATGGACGCGGAACTGGACCTGTGGTTCTCCGGCCTGGGCAAGGTGCGCCTGGAGTTCCGCGGGCACGCCGACGTGCGCCTGCTCGGCCAGATGATCGCCACCTTCATCCTCTGACCCAGCCCAGGTGCCCTTCACCCGATCGTGCGACATGTCGATCTCGGAACCACTGGACGCTTCCCGCGTCCCCGTAAACAAGGAGCGCGGGCAGGGGCCACACAGGCACGGGGCACACGGCCACGGGCCACACGGACTCACCGAACCGAGCGAGTAACTCCGTCCCACCCGCCCAACGCCTCCGGCAACACCTCGGCGAACTGCACCGGGTACACGGTGTCACCGGTAGCCCGCAGCTCGTCCACCGACCACCACCGGTGCCGAGTGATGGTCTGCTGCTCCAACGCGTTGAACCGCGAGGTGTCCACAACCTCCGCCACCCCGGTCCGACACACGAAGAACCACTCCTCGGCCGCATAACTCAGCCCGTCGAAGCTGAACACCGCCCGCCGCTTCCACACCGGCCCGACCAGGTCGTCCGCCGACACCCGCAGCCCGGTCTCCTCGAACACCTCCCGCACGGCCGCGTCCGCCAGCTCCTCCCCCGGCTCCACCCCACCCCCCACGGTGAACCAGAACATCTCATCCGGCCGCGCGGGATCAAACCCCTCGAACAACAACACCCGCCCGTCCCGATCCACGAGCACCACCCGCGCCGACACCCGCTGGGTAGGCACGTCGTGCTGAGGCTCGGCGATCTCGAAGTACGACGGCGTAGGCGCGGTGCCCGCCAACCGCAACCACCGGACCAGCCGCCACCGCCGCAACGCCAACGTGTCCCGCACAGCGTCGTTGTGCACCCGCCGCGCCAACACGACCCGCTGCTCGGCATCGGACAACTCCGCCGCCAACGCCGGCGCCAACACGGACCGGTCAAGCCCGTCCAGCAGCGCGCTCAACTCGTTCTCAGCAGTCTCCCGCTCAACCCTCTCGGCCCGCTCAGCCCGATCAGCCGCCGCCCGCAACTCCCCGGTCCCACACACGGCCGCAACGGCCCGCGTCACCACCGCCCGCCGAGCAAGAGCCGCATCCAACGCCGCCCACGCCGCATCAGTCCGCACGTGCAACCGATCGAGCCGATTCGCCGTACCCAACACCCAAGGCCCAACTAGGACCAAAACGCCCAACAACACCAGAAACGCCCACGCCACACCAGAGCTGGTCACGCTTCCCCCACCCACACCCCACAACTAACCAAGCCACCCACACCCCAGCCGACCACACCCGCCGCACCCGACATACCGGACGCACCGGACGCACCGGAGCCAACCGCGCCCCGCGTACCCAAGCCAGCCGCACCCCAGCCGACCGCGCCCCGCGCAGCCGAGCCGGCGGCACTCCAGCCGACCGCGCCCCGCGCAGCCGAGCCGGCGGCGTCCGGCGTGCCGGAGCCGGTCACGCCTCGCCCACCCGCCGCGGGTCGGCCGCCATCGCGCTCTCGTACACCCGCAACACCTGCGCGGCCACCACAGCCCAGTCGTAGGTCATGACCCGCTGCCGCGCCGCGTCCACGTACTCCGCCCGCCGCCCCTCGTCCGCCAGCAGCTCGCCCAAAGCCGTCGCCAGCGCCGTCGAGTCGCCCACCGGGGTCAGCACGCCCGCCTTGCCGTCGTCGAGGACCCGGCGGAAGGCGTCCAGGTCGCTCGCCACCACCGCCGTCCCGGCCGACATCGCCTCGGTCAGGATGATCCCGAAGCTCTCCCCGCCGGTGTTCGGCGCGCAATACACATCGACGCTGCGCAGTGCACGCGCCTTCGTCTCGTCGTCCACCATGCCCAGGAACACCGTCCGCGCCGCCAACTCCGGCCCGGCGGCCTTGCGGAACTCGTCCTCGTCACCGCGTCCGACGACCAGCAGCCGCACGTCCGGAGGCAACTCCCGGAACGCGTCCAGCAGCACGGGCATCCCCTTGCGCGGCTCGCTGAACCGGCCGACGAACCCCACCGTCCCACCCGGGCGCGGGTAGCCGTCCAACGGTGACGCGTCGGCGAAGAACCCGACGTCCACCCCGTTGGGGATCTCCACCGCGTCCCCGCCCAGGTGTTCGACCTGCACCCGCCGGGCCAGCGCGGACACCGCGATCCGCGCGGTGATCTTCTCCAGGAACGGCTGGAGTACCCCCTGGAACGCCGCCAGCATCTTCGACCGGGGCGTGGAAGTGTGGAAAGTCGCCACGATCGGCCCGTCGGCGACCATCAACGCCAGCATCGACAACGACGGCGCGGTCGGTTCGTGCAGGTGCAGCACGTCGAAGTCGTGTTCGGCGATCCACCGCCGCACCCGCGTGAACGACACCGGCCCGAACGACAGCCGTGCTACCGACCCGTTGTAGGGGATGCTCACCGCGCGCCCGGCCGGCGTCACGAACTCGGGCACGGGTGTGTCGTCGTCGGCAGGCCCCAGCACCTCGACCTCGTGCCCCAGGGACCGCAGGGCGCGCGCCAGGTCGACCACGTGCGCCTGCACCCCTCCGGGAACCTCGAAGGAGTACGGGCAGACGATGCCGACCTTCACCGGGTGCCCTCCCTGCGGGCCAGCACCCGTTCCAGCGCCCTCTGCCTGCTCTCCGGCAGGTCGGCGAGCCACAGCTTCTGGAGCATGTGCCAGTCCGTGGGGTGCGCGGCGATGTCGGCGGCGAACACGTCCGCCAACTGCTGCGTGGCCGAGCCGACACCGCTGAGGCCGGCGACCCGGATCGGCGGGTGGATGCGGATGGACCAGCCGCCGTCGGTGAACCACACCCCGCACGGCAGCAGCGCGGCACCGGTCGTGGCGGCCAGGTGCGCGGGACCGGCGGGCATGAGGGTGCGTTCGCCGAAGAACGTCACCGGCACGCCGCCCGCGGTCAGGTCGCGGTCGGCGAGCAGGCACACGACCCCGTTCGAGCGCAGCCGCTCCGACAGCACCACCGCCGGGTTGCGGTCGCCACCCGTCAGCGGCACCACTTCGAAGCCCAGGGACTCGCGGAACCGGATGAACCGCCGGTAGAGCGACTCGGGCTGGAGGCGTTCGGCGACCGTGGTGAACTTGCCGACGTGGCCGACCAGCCACACACCGGCCATGTCCCAGTTGCCGGAGTGCGGCAGCGCGCAGATCGCGCCGTTGCCCGCCTTGAGCGCCGCGTCCAGGTTCTCGGCGCCGCTGACCGTCCGGTCGCACTCGGCGAAGGCGGCCTCGAGGTCCATCGACGGCAGCCGGAACGCCTCCCGCCAGTACCGGGCGTAGGACCGCAGGCTCAGCCGGACCAGTTCGTCCAGTTCCGCCTCACCCGCGCGCGGCACCACGCGCCGCAAGTTCGCGCGCAACTGCTCGACACCGCCACCGCCCCGCTTCGCCGCGAAGTCGGCGCCCCGGTCGAACAACGCGGCTGCCCACCGCTCGGGCAGCAACCGCACCAGCCGCCACCCCGCCCCGTAGCCGAGGTCGGCCAGCCGCTCCTTCATGTCCCCAGCTCCTTCGCGGCACGCCACACGGCCACCACCCGCTGCACCACCGTGACCACGACCAGGGCGGCCAGCAGGTACAGCGCCACGGGCAGGATGTACGGCACGCCCAACCCGTGCAGCCCGACCCCGACGAGCACGACGATGAACCGCTCGGCCCGCTCGGCCACGCCCCCGTCGGCGGAGAGCCCGGACGCCTCCGCCCGCGCCTTCACGTACGAGATGACCTGCGAACCCACCAGTGACACCAGCGCGGCGGCAGCCAGCCCCTTCTCCCCGGCCCCGAAGCACCACCAGGCGACGGCGGCGAACAACGCCCCGTCCGCGATCCGGTCGCAACTGGCGTCCAACACGGCCCCGAACTTCGTCCCACCGCCCTGCGCCCGCGCCATCGCGCCGTCGATCAGGTCGAACAGGACAAACGCCGTGACCACGGCGGCCCCGACGAACAACTGCCCGCGGGGGATGAACCACAGTGAGGCGGCAACGGACCCCACGGTCCCGGCGACCGTGACGACGTTCGGTGTGAGGCCGCGGCGCAGCAGCCACGCCCCGATCGGATCGGTGACGCGCGAGACGGACGCGCGGGCGAAGATGTTCAGCATGGGGCGGCGACTGCACCTACCGGTGGGGACGACTGGGTCTCGGGCAGCCTAACGGCCCAGCTCAGCGCGAGCCGACGCGGTAGGCGCAAGATCCCTGTCGTGTCGGCCACGACCAGCACGAACACGCCAGGCCCGGCCTCCGGCCCCCGACACCATCATCCCACGCCCCACCGACAAACCGACGCGACAACGGCCGGCGGGGCAGCCCGCGGCAACGGCACGGGCGGCACACGCGGCGCGCCTGCGGATGCGGGGCGACAGCGCGGGCGGCGCGGCACGGCGGCGCGGCGCAGCGGCGCGGCGCAGCGGCGCGGTGTGGGTGGCGCGGTGTGGGCGGCGGCGCTCTGGCTTGTGCGCGGTGTGCCGTGGCGACCATCCATCACTCGGGAGGCGCCGAGCCCCGCCGCGCCGCCCGCCGACACCGCTGGCCGGGCTGGCCCGCCAGCCCTCCGCACCGGCGCCGTGCGAAGGCCGCCTGACGCCGCCCAACGCCGCCGGACCCCGGCCGACTCAGCCGAGCTTGCGGTGGTCGGTGGCGATGGTGTCCAGCAAGTCGTCGAGCTGCTCCCCGCGCATCGCCAACCGCTCCAGCCGGTTGAACAGGGTCAAGTACTCGCGCACGTCATGCGGGTCGGTGATGGTCGCGTTGCCGGTCAGCACGCTCAGCGTCACGACGCGCTCGTCGTACACCTGGAACCCGTGCAGAGCCACCGTGTTCACGTCCGCCGTCCACGGCACGACGCCCAACTGCACGTTCGGCCGCCGCATCAACGTCCGCAGGTGGTCGATCTGCTCGCACATCAGGTCCGCCGAGCCCATCCGCCACCGCAGGGCGGCCTCGGCCAGCAGGAACACGAAGCGCTTGCCCAGGTCGTCCATGCGCGCGCGGCGGCTGCGCAGGGTCGCCACCGCTGTCTCCTGCTCGTGGGCCGGGGTCGCGGAGAGGACGACCCTCAGGTAGTTCTCGCTCTGCAACAGGGCGGGCACGCCGGCGTTCTGGAAGAAGCGGCTGGTCGTGGCCCTGGCCTCGATGCGGGCCACCGTCTGCTGGTGGCGGTGGGCGCCTCGGTGCAGGACCACTCGCCTCGTCTCGGCCTCGGCGTGCAGCTGGCGGGCCAGTTCCACCAGTTCGAGCCTGGTCTCGCGGGTCGCCGAGAGTTCGGCGACCAGGCGCTCCACGTCGGTCACGGACGGGAGGAGCATGCCGTTCTCGATCTTGGACAGCTTGGACTGGCTCATCCCGGTCGCCCGCGCGGTGGCCGTGCCGGTCATCTTGGCCTCCGTGCGCAGCCTGCGTAACTCGCGCGAGAGCCGTTCTCGGGCCAGCCGCGAACGCTCAGGTGCGGTCATGAAACGCACGTTATCGATGAACGCGGTCCGTGACGATCGGCCACACAGGGAATACTGGCCGTTACGCGGTGATCATCCCGCGATTCCGGCGTGATTCGCGCCACCCATCGGCCGCCAATGCACCTGCACGTGCGATTACCGCCGACGGAGAATCACAATTGCCAGGCCTCCGACAACAACTGCCGGGTTTCGCCCAGCAGCTGCGGCAGGACCTTGGTGTGTCCGATGACCGGCATGAAGTTCGCGTCGCCGCCCCACCGGGGCACCACGTGCTGGTGCAGGTGCGCCGCGATGCCGGCACCGGCCACGACGCCCTGGTTCATGCCGATGTTGAACCCGTGCGGCGAGGCCACGGCCCGGATCACGTGCATCGCCCGCTGGGTGAACGCGGCGAACTCCGCCGTCTCCTCCACCGTCAGGTCCGTGTAGTCCGGGACGTGCCGGTACGGCAGCACCATCAGGTGCCCCGGGTTGTACGGGTACAGGTTGAGCACCGCGAACACCCGCTCGCCGCGCGCGAGGATCAGGCCGTCGGCGTCGTCGAGTTCGACCACCCGGCAGAACGGGCAGCCCTCCGGCTCGTCGCCGACCGCCTTGCCCTCGCCGCGCACGTAGGAGAGGCGGTGCGGGGTCCACAGCCGCTGCAACGCGTCGTGGACCCCGACCCCGTCCTGTTCCTCGTACCGCGGCGTCACTGGACCAGGTCCGCCGTGGGCGAGGCGTTCTCGCGCCGCGCCACCCAGTCCACGATGGTCTCCACGGCCCGCGCCACCGGGACGCCGTTGATCTGCGTGCCGTCGCGGAACCGGAACGACACCGCGCCGCCCTCCACGTCCTTGGCGCCGGCCAGCAGCATGAACGGCACCTTCTGCGTGGTGTGGTTGCGGATCTTCTTCTGCATGCGGTCGTCGGAGGCGTCCACCTCGACGCGGATGCCGTGCGACTTCAACGCAGCCGCCACCTGCTCCAGGTGCTCCACGTGCTCGTCGGCGATCGGGATGCCGACCACCTGCACCGGGGCCAGCCACGCCGGGAACGCGCCCGCGTAGTGCTCGGTCAGCACGCCGAAGAACCGCTCGATGGACCCGAACAGCGCCCGGTGGATCATGATCGGCCGCTGCCGCGAGCCGTCCGGCGCGGTGTACTCCAGCTCGAACCGCTTGGGCTGGTTGAAGTCCAGCTGGATGGTCGACATCTGCCACGACCGGCCGATGGCGTCCTTGGCCTGCACCGAGATCTTCGGGCCGTAGAACGCGGCGCCGCCCGGGTCCGGGACCAGCTCCAATCCGGAGTCCAGGGCCGCCTGCCGCAGCGACTCGGTGGCGTCCTCCCACTCCTGCGGGTCGCCGATGAACTTCGGCGAGTCGTCCCGGGTGGACAGTTCCAGGTAGAAGTCCGTCAGGCCGTAGTCGGCGAGCAGGTCCAGCACGAACTTGAGCAGCGACCGCAGCTCGCCGGCCATCTGCTCCTTGGTGCAGTAGATGTGGGAGTCGTCCATCGTCAGGCCGCGCACGCGGGTGAGGCCGTGCACCACACCGGACTTCTCGTACCGGTAGACCGTGCCGAACTCGAACAGCCGCAGCGGCAGCTCGCGGTAGGACCGCCCGCGCGACCTGAAGATCAGGTTGTGCATCGGGCAGTTCATGGCCTTGAGGTAGTAGTCCTCGCCCTCGAACTCGATGGGCGGGAACATCGTGTCCGCGTAGTACGGCAGGTGCCCGGAGGTGTGGAACAGGCCGCTCTTGGTGATGTGCGGCGTGTTGACGAACTCGTAGTCGGACTCCTCGTGCCGGCGGCGCGAGTAGTTCTCCAGCTCGCGGCGGATGATGCCGCCCTTGGGGTGGAACACCGCGAGGCCCGAGCCCAGCTCGTCGGGGAAGCTGAACAGGTCCAGCTCGACACCGAGCTTGCGGTGGTCGCGGCGCTCGGCCTCGGCCAGCAGCTCCAGGTAGCCGTCCAGGGCCTCCTGCGACTCCCACGCCGTCCCGTAGATGCGCTGCAACTGCGGGTTGTTCTCGTTGCCGCGCCAGTACGCGGCGGCCACGCGGGTGAGCTTGAACGCCGGGATGTGCTTGGTCGTCGGCACGTGCGGGCCGCGGCACAGGTCGCCCCACACGCGCTCGCCGGAGCGCGGGTCGAGGTTGTCGTAGATGGTCAGCTCGCCGCCGCCGACCTCCATGACCTCGGCCGTGTCCACATCGCTCTTGATGTCGACCAGTTCGAGCTTGAACGGCTCGTTCGCCAGCTCGGCCTTGGCGGCGTCCACGGACTCCACCACGCGCCGGTCGAACCGCTGCGCGCCCTTGATGATCTGCTTCATGCGCTTTTCCAGCGCCTGGAGGTCCTCGGGCGTGAAGGGCTTGTCGACCTGGAAGTCGTAGTAGAAGCCGTCCTTGACCGGCGGGCCGATGCCCAGCTTGGCCTCGGGGAACTGCTGCTGGACGGCCTGGGCGAGGACGTGCGCGGCGGAGTGCCGGATCACGCTGCGGCCGTCGGGCGTGTCGGCGGCGACCGCCTCGACCTCGACGTCCACCCCCGGCGCCCACGACAGGTCGCGCAGGTGGCCCTCGGCGTCGCGGACGACGACGATCGCGTCCGGCCCCTTGCCCGGCAGCCCGGCCTCCCGGACGGCCGTGCCCGCAGTGGTCCCGGCCGGCACCACCACGCGCGGTGGGGCGAGAGCGGCTGCGGGGCTCGACTGGGACACGGTGACTCCTCGGGTCGCTGGTGGTGCCTTTCCCCGAGATGTTATCGGTGCTCACCCAGCGCTTATCGGCCGACATGGGTTGACGGTGCGTTGACGCGCACGAACTCCTCCCACGCGTCCACCGGGACGCCGGGCCGCCAGTGCCGCGCCGGCGGGCACACCGCCAGTTCGTGCACGCCCGACTCGGCGTAGTCGGCGACCACGTCCGGGTCGAGCCGTTCGGACGGCGTCACCACCACCTCGATCCCCGGCGGCAGGCCGGCGACCTGGTCGGCGGTCTGCCGGCGGTCGAGCATGAACCCGTACCAACCCTGGTGGCGGGCGGCACGGCGGCGGGCGGTCACGCTGTGTCCACCCACGTACACCGGAACCGGTCGCTGGCGCGGTCTCGGGTGGGCGTCCACCCCGCTGAACGACACGTGCTCGCCGTGGAACGCCGGCTCCGGCATCTCCCACAGCGCCTTCATGGCCGCCAGGTGCTCGTCGGCCCGCGCTCCCCGCCCCGCCATCGGCACCCCGACCGCCGTCATCTCCGGTTCGAGGTAGCCGACGCCCACCCCGAGGTCCAGCCGCCCGCCGCTGAGCACGTCGAGGGTGGCCAGCTGCTTGGCCAGCACGACGGGGTTGCGCTGGGGGAGGACCACGATCCCGGTGGCCAGCCGGACCCGCCGGGTGACGGCGGCCAGGTGCGCCAGGGCGAGCAGCGGGTCCAGGATCGGCAGGTCGGGGTCCATCGGGGACGGTGGCACCCGCGGCGACGGGGCCACGACGTGCTCACCCAGCCACAGCCGGTGGTACCCGAGGTCTTCGGCGAGCCCGCCGATCCTGGTGAGCGCCTCCGGTTCCGCGCACGGACCCATGTTGATGCCGAACAGGCCGATCTTCATGCCCTCGAACGTAGGTTCGCCCAGGACATGCGACAAATGAGAGTCCTGCACGCAAGCCATGCGTGGTAGGCATAGCTCCATGTCGGAGTTCACGCTGGTCGGCCTGCGGGTGCTGCGCGAGGTGGCGACCCGGGGCACCTTCACCGCCGCCGCCGAGGCGCTGGGGTACACGCAGTCGGCGGTGTCCCGCCAGGTGGCCGCCCTGGAGGCGGCGGCGGGCGTGCCCCTGTTCGAGCGGACGGCGCGGGGTGTCCGCCCGACCGCCGCCGGGCACGTCCTGCGCCGGCACGCGGACACCGTCCTCGACCAGCTCGACACCGCCCGCCGCGAACTGGACGGCGTGCGGGGCTCCCGGGGCCGGGTGCGCGTGGGCGCGTTCCCCACGGCCGTGGCGGCCCTCGTGCCCCGCGCGATCGCGACCCACCGGGCCGCTCACCCCGGGTCGGAGGTCGTGCTGCGCGAGGGCCTGACCCCCACTCACCTGCGACGACTGCGGGCGCGGACCGTGGACGTCGCCGTCGTGGCCACCCTGCCGGGCGTGCCCGCCGAGGAGGGCTTGGCGTTCGAACCGCTGCTGGACGACGTGCTGCTGCTGGCGGTCGCCCGTGACCACCCGCTGGCGGGTCGCGGTGAGGTGGGGTTGGCGGACCTGGCCGGGCAGCGGTGGATCGCGGGCAGCCACGACCCGAGCGACACCTTCCTGGGCGCCTGGCCGGACCCGCCGAAGGTGGAGTTCGCGGTGCGGGAGTGGACGGCCAAGCTGGGCTTGGTGGCGGCCGGGTTGGGCGTGACCCTGGTGCCGGGTCTGGCCGCACCCTCCGTGCGGCCGGACGTCGCCCTGGTGCGGGTGCGGGACCCGCAGGCCAGGCGGACGGTCGTCGTCGCGACCCGGGCGGACGACCCGGCGCACCCCTTCACGGACGCCCTGCGCGAGGCAGCGGCCCGGTTCCGGCTGTGAGGGTGTGCCGAGGACGATCCACAGTGGACACCCGGGCCTTCTAGTCGGTGATGAAGGCGGCCACCGACGAGGTCGCCGTGCGGCCCGTGGTGCGTTGGTAGCGGGTGACCAGGTCGCGGTGGCGGATCGCGCTGCCCAGGCGCCTTTCCCAGCGCAGCACGGGGTTGCGGCGCGGTGGCGGGAACCGGCGGGCCAGGTCGTGGACGAGGGCGGTGCGGTCGACGCGGGCCGTGTCGAGAACCCAGGCCACGCCCGGGTCGAGCGCGACCAGGACCAGTGCCAGGTGCTCGGGACGGTGCCGGCGTTCACGGCGGGCCAGGGCGAAGCGGAGGGAGGCTTCGTAGGCGGCCTGGGCGTCCAGGCCCAGCGGTGGGTCGAGCCGGGCGCAGCGGGCACGGGCCTTGGCCGCGCCGAGCGGGAAGAGGGGCTCGCGGGCGGGTGGTCGGTCGAGTCGGACACCGGCCACGAGCTGGTCGAAGTCGATCCCCAGGGTCTTCAGCGCGACCCGGTCCGCCGCCGCGCCCGCGCCCTGCGGTGCGGCCTGGTCGACGGCTTCGCGGATGGCGTCGTGGTGGCCGGTGAGGGAGGTCAGGGCGAGCAGGAGGTGCTCGCTGCCGGTGCGGGGGTGGTCGAGGTCGCGGGCGAGCCGGAGGGCGCGGTCGACGACCCGGCCGAGTTCGGGATCAGCGCGGAACACCGGGCTCACCCCTCCCGTACTTGCGGTGCACGGTCTGCTTGGTGACGCCGAGGCGGGTGGCGATGTCGCGCCAGGACCAGCCGGCGCGGCGGGCGGCGTCGACGTGCGCGGCCTCCAACTGCTCGACCAGGACCCGGAGCCGGGCCACGGCGCGCAACCCGGCGTCGGGGTCGGTCCCCTGCGCGGCCTGGCCGAGATCGGCGATGGTGGACATGTCGTCAACATATGCTGACGAGCGGGTGGCGTCAACACATGCTGACGGTCAACAGGACATTCACAGCCGGCGATCAGGATCCGCTCAGGTGGAGGACGCACGCTGGTGGAGCAGACCCATGAGCACAGGAGCCCCGCCATGCCAGACCAGCCGCACCCCGAGGGCACGCCGGACCCCGGCACCCAGCCGCTGAACCAGCCGACCGCACGAGCCGAACCCGAACCGCCGCACCAGCCCGCCGCGCCGCACGCCGCCGGGGATGCGCCGCGCGACGCCGGCACCGCACAAGCCGCCGGGTCCGAGCCGCCGCAGCAGCCCGCCGCGCCGCACGCCGCCGGAGCCGAACCGCCGCAGCAGCCCGCCGCAGCCAAGCCGACCGCCGAGAAGCCCGCTGAAGCCCACGCCGGAGCCGAGCCGCCGCCCGCCGCGCCGCCCGGGACCGGTCATCCCGCGCCGGCGCCCGGCCACTACCCGCCCCGCCGGGGTGCGGCGGTCGGCCGGGTCGCGCGGCACCGGGCCACGCAGTTGGTCGCGGTCGGGCTGCTCGGGCTCGTGCTCGGTGGCGGGTTCGTCGCCCTGCTCGACCAGGACCGCGGGCACGACCGGCGGAAAGGCGCGTTCGACCGGCCCGGACACTCCCGGATGGACGACCGCGGACCCGGCCGCATGGACGACCGCGGACCGGGCCGGGACTTCCGCGACCGCTGAAGAACCCGCCGCGGGACAACCCGGTGTCAGCTCAGGAAGCCGCGAAGCAGCGAGGCCGTGCCGTCGAGGTGCTCGGCCATCGCCCGCCGCGCGGCCTCCGGGTCGCCCGCCAGGATGTGCGTGACGATCCGCTCGTGCTGGTCGTTCGAGTGCGCCAGGTTGGGCGGCAGCAGCGGAATCCGGTCCAGCAGCTCGTTCACCCGCATCCGCACGTCGGCGATCGCGGCGGTCAGGGACGCCGACCCCGTCGACTCCGCGATCGCCAGGTGCAGCCGGGAATCCTTGCGCCGGTACTCGTCCAGCGACGCGCACGAGCACTCGGTCAGGCGCGCGCCCAGGTTCCGACGCTCCGCGGGTCCCAGCGAGCGCGACGCGGCGCACTCCGCCGCACCGGCCTCCAGCACCGCGCGCAGGGTGAGGGCGTCCAGCAGCTCGGGAGTCGCGATAGGACGTCCCGGGGAGGCCGCCGGCAGCGTGGTGTTGACGAACGTCCCGCCGTACCGGCCGCGCCGCGACTCGACGTACCCGGCGTCCTGCAAGGAGCGGATGGCCTCGCGCAGGGTCACCCGGCTCACGCCGAGCCGGGTCGCCAGTTCCCGTTCGGCGGGCAGCCGCTCGCCCGGCGGGACCACGCCCAGCCGGATCGCCTGCATGAGCCGCTCGACGGTCTCCTCGAACGCGTTGCCCGCCCGGACCGGGCGGAACAACGCGTCCTGCAAGGGCATCATCACCTAGAGCGGGGTGACGTAAGCGCCCGCGATACCGCCGTCGACCAGGAAGTTCGACGCGGTGATGAACGACGAGTCGTCGCTGGCCAGGAACGCCACCGCCGCCGCGATCTCCTCCGGCTCGGCGAAGCGCCCCAGCGGCACGTGCACCAGCCGCCGCGCCGCCCGCTCCGGGTCCTTGGCGAACAGCTCGCGCAGCAGCGGGGTGTTGACCGGTCCGGGCGACAGGGCGTTGACCCGCACCCCCTGGCGCGCGAACTGCACGCCCAGCTCCCGGCTCATCGCCAGCACGCCGCCCTTGGAGGCGGTGTAGGAGATCTGGGAGGTCGCCGCGCCCATCGTCGCCACGAAGGACGCCGTGTTGATCACGGAACCCTTGCCCCGCTCCAGCATGTGCGGGATGGAGTACTTGCAGCACAGGTAGACCGACGTGAGGTTGACCTTCTGCACCCGGTCCCACGCCTCGATGCCCGTGGTGAGGATCGAGTCGTCGTCGGGCGGCGAGATGCCCGCGTTGTTGAACGCGATGTCGACCGACCCGTACGTGTCGACCGTGGTCTGGTAGAGCGCCGACACCTGCTCCTCGTCGGTCACGTCCACCTGCACGAACAGCCCGTCCACCTCGTCGGCGGCGGCCTTGCCGGTGCCCGCGTCGAGGTCCGCGACGACCACCCGCGCGCCCTCGCTCGCGAGCCTGCGCACCGAGGCCAGGCCGATCCCGCTGCCGCCGCCGGTGACGACGGCCACCCGGCCTTCCAGTCGCTGTGCCATGTCTCTCCCAATCATCAATGAGCGATGAAGACGTTCTTGGTCTCGGTGAACGGTTCCAGCGCGTCCGGCCCCAGCTCCCGACCCAGGCCGGACTGCTTGAACCCGCCGAACGGCGTCCAGTACCGCACCGACGAGTGCGAGTTCACCGAGAGGTTCCCGGCCTCGACGGCCCGCGACACGCGCAGCGCCCGGCCCACGTCCCGCGTCCAGATCGACCCCGACAGCCCGTACTCGCTGTCGTTGGCCAGCCGCACGGCGTCCTCCTCCTCCGCGAACGGGATCACGGCCACCACCGGGCCGAAGATCTCGTCCACCGCCGCCGGGTCACGCGGCGACACGGGCGCGAGGACCGTCGGCGGGAACCAGAACCCGGGTCCATCAGGCGCGGAACCGCGGAACGCGACCGGTGCGTCGTCGGGGACGTAGGCCGACACCCGCTCCAGCTGCGTGGCCGAGATGAGCGGCCCCATCTCGGTCTTCTCGTCGCCGGGCTCGCCGACCACGACACCCTTGACGGCGGGCTCCAGCAGCTCCATGAACTTGTCGTACACCGAGGCCTGCACCAGGATCCGGGACCGCGCGCAGCAGTCCTGGCCCGCGTTGTCGAACACGCCGTAGGGCGCGGTGGCCGCCGCCTGCTCCAGGTCGGCGTCGGCGAAGACGATGTTGGCCGACTTGCCGCCCAGCTCCAGCGTCACCCGCTTCACCTGCTCGGCGCAGCCCGCCATGATCTGCTTGCCGACCCGCGTGGACCCGGTGAACACGACCTTGCGCACCGCCGGGTGCGTCACGAACCGTTGCCCCACCACAGGACCCGCCCCCGGCAGAACCTGGAACACACCCTCCGGGATGCCCGCCTCCAGCGCCAGTTCCGCCAGCCGCAGCGCGGTCAACGGGGTCAGCTCGGCGGGCTTGAGCACCACGGTGTTCCCGGCGGCCAGCGCGGGCGCGAAACCCCAGCCGGCGATGGGCATCGGGAAGTTCCACGGCACGATCACGCCGACCACGCCGAGCGGCTCCTGGAACGTCACGTCCCAGCCGCCCGCCACCGGGATCTGCCGCCCGAACAGCCGTTCCGGCGCGGCGGAGTAGTAGTGCAGGACGTCCCGGACGTTCCCGGCCTCCCAGCGGGCGTTGCCGATGGTGTGCCCGGCGTTGAGCACCTCCAGCGCCGCCAGCTCCTCGATCGCGCCGTCCACCTTGTCGGCGAACCGGCGCAGCAGCCGCGCCCGGTCGCCCGGCGCGACGGCCTTCCACGCCGGGAACGCGGCCTGCGCGCGGGCGATCGCCGCGTCGGTCTCCTCGACCGACGCCAGCTCGACCGACCGCACGACCTCCGCCGTCGCCGGGTTGATGACCTCGAAGGCAGTCACTCGCCGCCACCCTTCCTCGCCGCCTCGACGAACGCACCGAAGACCCGGTCCTCCCGGCTCGCCTCCGGGTGCGACTGGACACCCACCACGAACCGCCGGTCCGGCAGCTCCACCGCTTCCACGACCCCGTCCGGCGCGCGTCCGGTGACCACGAGCCCCTCCCCCAGCACGTCCAGCGCCTGGTGGTGGTGGCACATCACGGACACGGTCGGCCCGACGATCCCCGCCAACCGACCGGCCGACACGGTGACGTCGACCTTCTCGAACACCGCCGGGGTCACGTTGTGCCCGTCCACGTGCTGGGTCAACGTGCCACCCAACGCCACGTTGAGGATCTGCATCCCCCTGCACACCGCCAGCAACGGCAGGTCCTCCACCAACGCGCGGGACACCAGCGCGAACTCCGACTCGTCCCGCTCCACCGCAGCCGGACCGGTGCGGGGGTCACGGGAAGCGTTGTACCGCGCGGGATCGACGTCCGCGCCACCGGCCAGCACCAGTCCGTCCAAGAAGGACAGATCGGACCACTCCCCCACCGGGGGCAGCAGCACGGGCTGCCCGCCGGCGCGGACGACGGAGTCGAGGTAGTCCCGGTGCAGCACCGCGGCCTCGGCGTCCCACACGCCGAACCGCGTCCGCTCCAGGTACGTGCTGATCCCGATGAGCGGCCTAGAGCCGTTCGAAGCCACGGATGCGCTCCCAGTCGGTGACGGTCGAGTCGTAGGCGGCCAGCTCCACCCGGGCCGCGTTGAGGTAGTGGTCCACGACGTCCTTGCCGAACGCCTCGCGCGCGATCCCGCTCTGCGCCAGCAGGGACGCCGCGTCGCGCAGGGTGGTCGGCACGGTCGCCCGGTCCGAGCCGTAGGCGTTGCCCTCGAAGGCGTCCTCCAGCTGGAGGTCGTTCTCCACGCCGTGCAGCCCGGCCGCGATGAGCGCCGCCACCGCCAGGTACGGGTTGACGTCACCGCCGGGGACGCGGTTCTCGAACCGCAGCGACTGGCCATGCCCGACCACGCGCAGCGCGCACGTCCGGTTGTCCCGGCCCCACGCCACCGCCGTGGGCGCGAAGCTGCCCGGCACGAACCGCTTGTAGGAGTTGACGTTGGGCGCGAGGAAGTAGGTCAGCTCGCGCAGCCCGGCCAGCTGCCCGGCCAGGAAGGACTTCATCAGCCCGGACATCCCGTGCCCCTCGGCGAACACCGGCTCGCCGTCGGCCGAGCGCAGGCTCAGGTGGATGTGGCACGAGTTGCCCTCGCGCTCGTTGTACTTGGCCATGAAGGTCAGCGACTTCCCGTGCTGGGAGGCGATCTCCTTGGCGCCGGTCTTGTAGATGCTGTGGTTGTCGCACGTGGCCAGCGCTTCCTTGTACCGGAAGGCGATCTCGTGCTGACCGGGGTTGCACTCGCCCTTGGCCGACTCGACCTCCAGGCCCGCGCCGGCCATGTGGTTGCGGATGGCGCGCAGCAGCGGCTCGATGCGGGCGGTGCCCAGCAGGGAGTAGTCGACGTTGTACTGGTTGGAGGGGGTCAGGTCGCGGTAGCCGCGCCGCCAGGCCTCCTCGTAGGTGTCGTCGAAGACGATGAACTCCAGCTCGGTGCCCACGAACGCCTGCAACCCGCGCTCGGCGAGCCGGTCGAGCTGGCGGCGCAGGATCTGGCGGGGCGAGGCGACGACGGGCTCGCCGTTCTCCCACTCGATGTCGCACATCACCAGCGCGGTGCCCTCGTGCCACGGGACGCGGCGCAGCGTGGACAGGTCGGGCTTCATCACGAAGTCGCCGTAGCCCCGGTCCCAGGACGACATGGCGTACCCGGCGACGGTGTTCATGTCGACGTCCACCGCGAGCAGGTAGTTGCAGCCCTCGGCAGCGTGCGCGACCACCTCGTCGAGGAAGTAGCGCGCGGCGCAGCGCTTGCCCTGGAGCCGGCCCTGCATGTCCACGATCGCCACCAGCACGGTGTCGATCTCACCGGCGTCCACCAACTCGCGCAACTCGTCGACGGTGAGCATCCCGGCGTACCTCCAAAGGTATGACTGCGAGCCATTGGACGCCCCATCCTGACATCAACCAGGCCGGGACACCAGCCCCCCATTGACCTGGTCCTATTGACATGACCGCAGCGCACGCGTCACCCTCAACCACCTTCAAAGGAGCGCAACTAACCCATTAGGGAGCGCAGATGGCGAAGCACGTCGAGTACGAGAAGGTGGGCGACGAGTACCTGGAGCACCGACAGCTCAAACGCGGGGCGGCGGGCTGGGTCCTGCTGGCCGGACTCGGTGTCTCGTACGTGATCTCCGGCGACTTCGCCGGCTGGAACTTCGGCCTGGCCGAGGGCGGCTGGGGCGGCCTGCTGGTCGCCACTGTGCTCATGGGCGCCATGTACACGTGCATGGTGTTCGGCCTGGCCGAACTCGCCGCCGCGCTGCCCGTGGCGGGCGCGGGCTACGGTTTCGCCCGCCGCGCGCTCGGCCCGCTGGGCGGGTTCGCCACCGGCATCGCCATCCTCATCGAGTACGCCATCGCGCCCGCCGCCATCGCGGTGTTCATCGGCGGGTACGTCGAGACGCTCGGCCTGTTCGGGCTGACCAACGCGTGGCCGGTGTACCTGGTGTGCTTCCTGATCTTCATCGGCGTGCACCTGTACGGGGTGGGCGAGGCGCTGCGGCTGATGTTCGTGATCACCGGCATCGCCGTGGTGGCCCTGCTGGCGTTCGTCATCGGCATGATCCCCAAGTTCGACGCGGACAAGCTGTTCGACGTGGCGGGCGGGGACTTCCTGCCGTTCGGGGTGACCGGGGCGCTGGGCGCGCTGGTGTTCGCGATCTGGTTCTTCCTGGCCGTGGAGGGCGTTCCGCTGGCCGCCGAGGAGGCGCGCGACCCCAAGCGGGACATGCCGCGCGGGATCATCGGCGCGATGCTGGCGCTGCTGCTGTTCGCCGGGGCCATCCTGGTGTTCGCGCCCGGCGGGGCCGGGTCAGAGGTGCTGAAGGCGTCGAACAACCCGCTGCCCGACGCCGTGCGGGCCGCGTACGGCGGGGACAACCTGCTCGCGCAGGTGGTGAACTACGTCGGGCTGGCCGGTCTGGTGGCGAGCTTCTTCTCGATCATCTTCGCCTACTCGCGGCAGCTGTTCGCGCTGTCCCGGGCCGGGTACCTGCCGCGCTGGCTGTCGCGGACGGGCAAGCGCAAGACGCCGTACCTGGCGCTGATCGTGCCCGGCGCGATCGGGTTCATCCTCGCCTCGGTGACGCAGAACGGCGCTCTGCTGATCAACATCGCGGTGTTCGGGGCGGCGTTGTCGTACGTGCTGATGATGTTGTCGCACATCGTGTTGCGGGTGCGGGAGCCGAACCTGGAGCGGCCGTACCGGACGCCCGGCGGCGTGATCACGACCGGGGTGGCGCTGGTGCTGGCGGTCGCGGCCGTGGTGGCGACGTTCTTCGTCGACGAGCTGGCCGCAGGGATCACCGCGGGGATCGTCGTGGTCGCGTTGGCGTACTTCTGGTTTTACAGCCGCCACCACCTGGTCGCCGCCGCCCCGGAGGAGGAGTTCGCGGCCATCGAGCAGGCGGAGCGCGACCTGGCCTGATTCACGTAGCTGAACCCCGTCCACATACTTGACGGTCTAGACCACTCCCGAATAACCTCCGCCCAACCGCCGCCTACGGACGAGTCCCGTAGGAGCCCTCATGAAGCACCGCGCGTTAGCCGCGAGCGCCGCCACGCTCGCGGCCATCGCCATCTCCACAGCCGTGGTCGCCGCCCCACAGGCCCAACCCGCGGCGTCCGCCGCCGCGCTCGACCTGAGCCCCGCCAACCGCCGCGCTCCCCTGCCGGGTCTGCCGGACTGGAGCAAGGCGGGTTACCGGGGCGGGCAGAACCTGCCCACCGAGGCGGACCACACGTCCAACGCCGCCTGTCGGATCACGCCGGAGGAACTGGCCGCGCTGGGCGTGCGACCCAACGACGGCGCCGACGACACGGGCGGTTTGCAGTCGGCGATCGACACCATCCGGACGTCGTGCTCGCCCAGCGCCGGGTACACGAACCTGTCCCTGATCACCCTGCCGCCGGGCACGCTGGACGTGACCCGCGAACTGTTCGTGGACGCGGACTTCCTGACCCTGCGCGGGTCCACCGGCACCCGCGTGGTCTACCGGCCGGACACCAACACCCGCTACGACACCCTCACGCCCGACGGCAGCGACTGGGACGAGGACGGCATGACGTGCGGCAGCGGCCCCAAGGGCGGCTGGCTGTGGCCGGGACGCGGGCTGTTCCGCGTGCAGAGCCAGCAGGTGCACAGTTCGTACACCTCTGGGTGCACCGCCCCGAACCGGGCGGACCTGGTCAAGGGCACCGTGAACGTGCACTGGAAGGCCGGGGTCGCACTGTCTGCCCCGTCCCGCAAGGGTGAGAGCGTGGTGCGGGTGGTCCGCACGACCGGGTTCACAGTCGGCGGGCTGGTGAACGTCCGCGCGGCCAACAGCATGAAGTTCTACGAGGAGCAGCAGGCGCTGCCCACCGACTGGCCGTTGCAGAACCTGCACATGCGGCAGCGCATCCACGGCGTGGTGGCGGTGGGGTCCGGGCAGATCACGCTGGACACGCCGCTGGAGTTCGACCTGCCGGTGGACTCCACTTCGGACGGTTCCGCACCCATCGACGGGACTGTGTACGCGAGCAAGGCCAGCCCGCTGGTGGACCCGGTCGTCGGGGTCGGGTTCGAGAACTTCTCGTTCGGGTTGGAGTTGAACGGGCTGCCCAAGCTCGGCGGCGGCACGTACAGCGTCAGCCGGGACGACGCCGTGCACGACTACGGCAACATCGCGCCGGAGTACTCGATGCACGGCATCGTCTTCAAGTGGGCGGCCGATTCGTGGGTGCGCGGGATGACCATCGAGATGGTCGGGTCGCACCCGATCGTCACCGAGGAGGCCAAGAACATCCAGGTCGTCGGCAACACGATGGACGGCTCGTGGAACAAGGGCAAGGGCGGCAACGGGTACCTGCGCGGGAGCCGGGTGTGGGACAGCCTGTACGCCGGCAACACGACCCGCGACCTGCGGCACTTCACCTTCCAGTGGTCGGCGTCGAAGAACGTGGTGATCGGCAACGACTTCGACAGCGACCTCAACCTGCACGGCGGGTGGGAGCGGCACAACCTGTTCGAGCTCAACACCGTCCGCGTGCCGTACGACCACCGGTCGGGCTCGTGCACCGCGAACTGCGGCGAGGAGGGCGGCGGCGGTCCGGACGACAGCACCTGGTACCCGATCTGGTGGGGTGCGGGGAAGAAGGCGGTGAAGTGGTCCGGGGCGACCGGGCCGCAGAACGTCTTCTTCAACAACGACCTGGCGAAGCAGACCACGCCCGGCGGGGCTTACGTGCCGTACTACGCGAGCCAGTCCACGGTGTACCAGTTCGGGTGGAACGGCAGCAGCTACCAGCACTTGGCGCAAGCCGGGACGCCGATCCCGGACTGGGCCAGGCGCGAGACCCTCGACTACACCGGCAGCGGCGTCCACACCGCACTGACCGACCCTGGCCCCTCCCTGTTCCTGAAGTCCCTCAGCACCACCCCACCCACCAGCACCACGACACCCACCCCACCCACCACGACGACCACCACCAGGCCTCCGACCGGCGGGCTGACCGCCAAGTTCTCGCAAACCAACACCTGGTCCACCGGCTACAACGGCCAGTACGTGATCACCAACGGCGGCTCGACCCAGGTCACGTCGTGGCGCATCGAGTTCGACCTCCCCGCCGGGACCGCGCTGAGCAGCGCCTGGCGAGCCGACGTCACCCGGAACGGCACCCGCTACACCCTCACCAACAAGCCCTACAACGGCACCCTCGCCCCGGGCGCGTCGACCGACTTCGGCTTCGGCGTCACCGGCACCGGCCTGCCGCTCGACTGCAAGGTCAACGGCTCACCCTGCTGAAGTAGACGACCGGTCAACTACATAGACGCGCAGTAGACGACCGGTCAACTACTACCATCAGGCGGAAGATCGTCGGCGAGACGGGCGGCCGGCCGGGGAACCTACTGGCCGGTCGCCCTCCTGGTGGAGATGTGCGCGCGAGGTCCGCCCTGGCAGGATCAGGGCGTGAGTGACATTCAACGTGTTGGAGTGGTGGGTGGCGGGCTCATGGGGTCCGGCATCGCCGAGGTGTGCGCGCGTGCCGGCCTCGACGTGCTGGTCTCCGAGGTCAGCCACGACGCCACCGAGGCCGCGCGGGGGCGGATCGCCTCCTCGCTCGGCAAGGGCGTGCGCAGCGGGAAGCTCAGCGCCGAGGACCGGGACGCCGCACTGGAGCGCCTCCGGTTCACCACCGACCTCGCCGACTTCGCCGACCGGAACCTGGTCGTCGAGGCCGTCGCGGAGAACGAGCAGGTCAAGACCGAGGTCTTCGCCGCGCTGGACAAGGTCGTCGAGGACCGCCGGGCGATCTTCGCCTCGAACACCTCCTCGATCCCGATCATGAAGCTGGGCATGGCCACCAGCCGCCCCGAGCACGTCATCGGCGTGCACTTCTTCAACCCGGTCCCGGTGCTCAAGCTCGTCGAGCTGGTCCCCTCGCTGCTGACCGGCGAGCAGACCAAGCAGCGCGCGGAGGAGTTCGTGACCGGCGTCCTGCACAAGGAGGTCATCCTGTCGCAGGACCGGGCCGGGTTCGTGGTGAACGCCCTGCTCATCCCGTACCTGCTGTCCTCGATCCGGATGCTGGAGTCCGGCTTCGCCTCCGCCGAGGACATCGACAACGGCATGGTGCTGGGCTGCGCGCACCCGATGGGTCCGCTGCGCCTGGCCGACCTGATCGGCCTGGACACCACCAAGGCGATCGCCGAGTCGATGTACGACGAGTTCAAGGAGCCCCTGTACTCGCCGCCGCCGCTGCTGCTGCGCATGGTCGACGCCGGCCTGCTGGGCAAGAAGAGCGGACGCGGGTTCCACAACTACTCCCGCTGACCCCCGCGCGTGCATGGGACCGCCGCGACCCGGCCGTCCCACGCACGCCGCCGTCCCATGCACGCCGCCGTCCCATGCACGCGCCCGACCCGATCCGGTCCGGGCGCTCTACCACATGAGGATCCCTCACACGACCGCCGAACGGTATGAAAAGCCATTTACCGGCGCGTCTTGAATGGGAGACCGCATTGGTGCGGAAACCTCGGAGTTTACCGCACCGACCCACGCCGACAAAGAACACGATCCGTCATCGAGAGCGACGACACATTGAGACGAAAGGCTGACGACATTAGCCGTCAATATGCCGTTCGGAGCAGTTTCGGCTACCCGCCCCAAATGTGACAACGACCGCTCCGGCCGTTTAGAGTGCGCTGCGTCACGCCAGGGTCCCCCGGTGGACAAGTCCGCTTTGCTTGACGTACTTTCGGTGCGCACCCACGAGGAGGACTCGCCTTGGCCGCCAGAGAGGTATCCATCCGCGATTTCACCAGTCGGCAACTGACCTCCCTCCTGCATTCCGTGGGAATTGGCGACAATATCTCCGATTCCGTTTCGCTGCTCGCCGACGCGCTCGGCCCCGGCGGCCTGCGGCCGATTTCCGGCCCCCTCGGCTGGGCCTCCGGCGTGGCCGACGACCACACGCCGGTCGAGTTCTCCACCGCCTTCGGCATCGGCGAGCCGACCGCGGTCCGGATGATCGTCGAGCCGACCGCGGTCACCCCCTCGCGCGAGGACAACACCGCCGCCGCCCTGCGCGCGCTGCGCCGGATCGCCCGGCGGCCCGGCGTGGACACCTCCCGGTTCGACGCGGTCGCCGACCTGTTCCTGCCCGAGCGGCCCGAGCACGACTTCGTCCTCTGGTACTCGCTCGTCCTGCGGCACGCGGCGCCGCCCGCGGTGAAGGTGTACCTGAACCCCGAGGTCAGGGGCGGTGCCGCCGCCGAGGGGCTGGTCCGGGAAGCGCTGTCGCGCACCGGCTTCGCCGCCGGTCACGCCGCCCTGCGCGCCCACGCGGTGACCCGGCCGGGCCTGGACCGCTACTCGTTCTTCGCCCTGGACCTGGTCGAGCGGCACCGCGCGCGGGTCAAGGTCTACATCTCGCACGACCTCGCGGGAGTGGCCGACGTGGCCCGCGCCGCGCAGGCCGCGATCGGGGTCGACAGCGACCGGCTCCCGGACTTCTGCCTGCTCACGGGCGGTCGCGACCACCCCACGTTCGGGGGTCGCCCACTCGTGTCCAGCTTCACCTTCATGGACGGCGACGTCACCGCGCCCAGCGGCTACTCCCTGTACGTCCCGATCCGCGACTACGTCAACGACGACGCCGAGGCCCGCGCCCGCGTGCTCGCCGTGATGGCCAAGTACGGCCTGGACCCGACCCAGTTCGACCGCGCGCTGGACAGCGTCGCGCAACGCCCGCTGGACGAGGGCGTCGGCCTGATCGCGCACGTGTCGCTGCGCATGGGCCGGCCGCGTCCGGGCATCTCGGTCTACCTGTCCTCCGAGGCGCACAGCACGACGGCGCCCCGGTCCGCCACGAGCGTGGCGGTGTGAAGAAACGGCCGAAACCGCACGTCGAATGGCCCGTGGTCGACCACACCTGCGTGGTCGGCGCGGGCTTTTCCGGCCTCGCCGTCGCCGCCGCCCTGCGCTCCCGCGGCCTGCCGGTCACCGTGCTGGACCGCGGTGACGGCGTCGGCGGCCTCTGGCACCACCCCGACGCGGCCAGACCCGGCCCGGCCTACCCGTCGCTGCACCTCAACACCGCCCGCGGCCTGACCGGCTACCCGGACTTCCCCATGCCGCGCGACCTGCCCCGCTTCCCCCGCCACGACCAGGTCGCCGCCTACCTGCGCGACTACGCCGACCATAAGGGCGTCACGGAGGTGACGGAGCTGGGCGTCGAGGTCGAGTCGGTGGACCGCGACGACGACGGCACGTGGCTGGTGACCTCGGTCGACCGCTCCGGCCGGCGCCGCACCCGCGGGTTCGGCCACCTGGTGGTCGCCGCCGGCCACCACTGGTCGCCCAAAGTGCCCGCGCTGCCCGGTGACGAGACTTTTCCCGGTCGCAAATCGCACTCCTTCGACTACGCCGGTCCGGTGAACCACGCGGGCAAACGGGTGGTGGTCGTCGGGTTCGGCAACTCGGCCGCCGACATCGCCGTGGACCTGTCCCGCATCGCCGAGCGGACCATCCTGGTGCAGCGCAGCGGCCGGCACGTGCTGCCCAAGACCCTGCTCGGACTGCCTCTGGACGAAATCGCCGGGATGCGGTGGTGGACCCGCCTGGCGTTCCCGGAACAACGTCGGCTCATCGAGGTGCTGCTGCGGGTGATTCGCGGTCCGCTGCGCGACTACGGTCTCGTGGAACCGGACCACCCGTTGTTCGGCGGGGCCGTCATGGTGTCCGACGAACTGCTCAGCCGGATCGCGCACGGGGACGTCGTCGCGAAACCCGCGATCGCCCGCGTCGATCAGTCGGCTATACATTTCGCGGACGGCACGGTCGAGGTCGCCGACGAACTGCTCTACTGCACCGGGTACCACATCGAATTCCCATTCCTGCCCTTCGAATGGGTGTTCGAACCGGGCGGGCGGGTCGCGCTGTACCAGCGGGTCGTGTCACCCGCCCAGCCGGACCTCTATTTCGCCGGCCTGATCAAGCCGTTCGGGGCCATCACCCACCTGGTGCACGCGCAGGCGGAATGGATCGCCGACCTGGTCGAGGGAATCGCGGAACCGCCGTCGCCGCGCGCGATGCGCAAGGAGATCTCGGCGCACCTGGAGATGGCGGCGGCCCGCTACGGCACGTCGGCCGCCGACTCCATCCACGTCGACTTCGCGCCCTACCTGGCGGCGTTGCGGGCGCAACGCCGCTCCTCGGTGCTGACCACTCGACGCGGCTAGGTCACACCGTCGCGTCGAGGCGGTCCATCGTGTGCTGGATCAGGCTCACCAGCACGGCCTTGCTCGACTCGCGTTCCCGGGCGTCGCACAGCACCACCGGGATCGCGTCGTCCACGTCCAGCGCCCGCCGCACCTCGTCCACCTCGTACAGGTGCGAGCCCTCGAAGCAGTTGACCCCGATGACGAACGGGATGCCGCGCCGCTCGAAGAAGTCGATGGACGGGAAGCTCGAGTCCAGCCGCCGCGTGTCCACGAGGATCACCGCGCCGATCGCACCGTAGGCCAGCTCGTCCCACATGAACCAGAAGCGGTTCTGGCCGGGGGTGCCGAACAGGTACAGCACCACCTCGGGGTTGATGGTGATGCGGCCGAAGTCGAGGGCGACCGTCGTGGTCTCCTTCTGCTCCAGCCCCACCACGTCGTCGACCCCGACACCGGCCTCGGTGAGCAGCTCCTCGGTGTGCAGCGGCGGTATCTCGCTGACCGAGTTGACCATCGTCGTCTTGCCGGTGCCGAAACCGCCGGCGATGACGATCTTGACTGGGGTGGGGACCAGCAGTTCCCCGCCCGGCCGCTCAGATTCCACGGACACCATCCAGCACTGCCTGCAACAGGTTCCGGTCCGGTACCACCGGCACCCGGGAGGGGTCTCTGATCACGACGTCGCCGCGCTGGATCAGGTCGCTCAACAGCACCTTCACCACCACCAGCGGCACGTCCAGGTACGCGGCGACCTCGGCCACCGACAGCGGTCGCCGGCACAGCTCCATGATCTCCAGGTGCTCCACCGACAGCGCGTCCGGGTCCGACGGCGACGGCATCGCGCGCACCTGGGTCACCAGGTGCAGCTCCGGGCGCAGCGGACGGGTCCGGCCGCGCACCATCGCGTACGGGCGGACCAGCGGGCCCGCCGCCTCGTCGTACCACCAGTCCCCGCGGCTGGACTTCACGACGACCGCCGGGCGGTGGGCAACGCCGAGCCGGTGCCGCGCGGCGCGGAGGACAGGTAGGTGCCGACCCGCTTCACGAGCATGTTCATCTCGTAGGCGATCATGCCCATGTCGGAGTCCTCCTCGCCCAGCACCGCCAGGCACGCGCCGTGCCCGGCCGCCGTGACGAAGAGGTAGGCGTGCTCCATCTCCACGATGGTCTGCCGCACCGCGCCGCCGCCGAAGTGCCGACCCGTGCCGCGCGCGAGGCTCTGGAACGCCGAGGCCATCGCCGACAGGTGGTCGGAGTCGTCCTTGGACAGTCCCGGTGAGCGACCGAGCAGCAGGCCGTCCGCGGACAGCACCACCGCGTGCCGGGCACCCACCACACGGCTGACCAGGTCGTCCAACAACCAGTTCAGTTCGTTGTGCTGGCTGGTCATGTCGTTCATCGGCTTGCCTTTCCGGTTTCCGTCTCGTCCGGTCGCGGTCGGGGTCTACGGTTCGAGTGCGTCGTCGGAGCGGCGGGCGTCGCGCGTGCCCCGCTGGAACGCCGACAGGCCCTTGCGGGACCGTTCGGCGGACTGCTCGACGTCGACCTCGGCGAGCGGCTCGGGCGTGGGGTGGAAATCGTTGCGCACCAACTGGGGGGCGAGGTTCTGCTGCCGGCGGCGGCGCGGCAGCTCCGGCTTGTCGGCAGGGTCCTCGGCGCCCGCGGTGGTGCGCTTGCGCTGCGGCAGTTCCAGCTCGCCGCTGCGCTGGGACAGGTCGAGGGACCCGCTGTGCCGACTCAGGTCGGACTGGCTGAGGTCGGACTCGGTGAAGTCGAGCGATCCGCTGTGCGAGGGCAGGTTCAGTCCTCCGCTGAGTCGGTCGTCCGTTGGAAGGGAATCGCGGTTGGCCGCGGCCTCGGCGGCGGCCCAGAACCCTTCCAGCTCTCGGGAAGTACCGGGAAACCTGGCCTCGGGCACCACCTCCTCGGCCGGTTCGGGCACCAGCTGCTCCTCGTACGCGCGGCGCGGCAGCTGGCCGGTCTCGGCGATCTCGCCCGTGCCCGCGGGCCCTGCGACGATCGCGGACGGGATCAACACCAGGGCCAGCGTGCCGCCGTAGGGCGACTCGCGCAGCTCGACGTGGATGCCGCGGCGCGCGGCCAGGCGCGCCACCACGAACAGGCCCAGCCGGGACTCGCCGCGCAGCCGCATGGCGTCGAACTCCGGCGGGTCGGCGAGCATCGCGTTGTGCTGCTCGCGGTCCTCGGGGTTGATGCCCAGGCCGTGGTCCTCGATCTCCACCACCACGCCCTGCGGCACCTCGCTGGCGTGCACCTGCACCTGGGAGCGGGGCGAGGAGAACGCGGTGGCGTTGTCCACCAGCTCGGCGATCAGGTGGATGGTGTCGGCGACGGCCGCGCCGACCAGGGCGGTGTCGGGCACCGGGTTGACCTTGACCCGCACGTACTGCTCGGTCTCGGCGACCGCGGCGCGCAGGACGTCCAGCAGCCGCACGGGTTTGCGCCACTGCCGGCCGGGCTGCTCGCCCGCGAGGATGATCAGGTTCTCGGCGTTGCGGCGGGCGCGGGTGGCCAGGTGGTCGAGCTGGAACAGGGCGTCGAGCTGCTCGGGGTTCTCCTCCTCGCGCTCCAGCCGGTCCAGGATCTTGAGCTGGCGGTGCACCAGGCCCTGGTTGCGGTGGGCGATGTCGAGGAAGACCCGGTTCACGCCCTCGCGGGCCTGGCTCTCCTTCACCGCGGCGGCCACGGCGGTGTACTGGGCGGCGTTGAACGCGTCGGCCACCTGGCCGATCTCGTCGGTGCCGTAGTCCAGCGGCGGCACCTCGGCCTCGACGTCGACGTGCTTGCCCTCGCGCAGCCGGTCGACGATGTCGGGCAGCCGCTCGTGGGCCAGGGCGAGGGAGTCCTTCTTCAGCGAGGTCAGGCGGGTGATCAGGGCGCGGTTGACCAGGCGGTTGGAGGTGCGGACCGCGGTGATGATGCCGCCCAGGACCACGATCAGGGCGATGAGGCTGCCCACCAGCACGGTGATGAACCGGTTGTTGCCGCGGTCGAGGCCGACGTCGGCGGCCAGCGTGCCCTGGTCCACGGTCAGCGCGAACAGCTTCTCCGACACCGGTGCGGCCACCGTGCGCCACTCGTCCACGCCGAGCTTGACCTCGGGCGTGGCGATCAGCCGGTTCTCCAGGTCGACCAGCGCGCGCCAGCCCTGGGAGTCGGTCAGCACGCGGTACTCGCGCTGCACCGCCTCCTCGGCCGAGGGCATGACCGTCTCCAGCTGGGCGTGGTAGGAGCCGACGAGCCGGACGAACTCCAGCCGGTCCGCGACCGCGGGCTTGTCGACGGTCAGCGCGGCGGCGGCCACGGAGGAGGCGCGGGACATCCAGTCGGCGGCGCGGAACAGGTCGGTGGCGGTCAGACCGCCCTGGGCGGCCACCGCGTCGGGCACCGAGCGGGCCTGGGCGGTGAACAGCCGGGTGCCGGCGTCGATGATGTCGTTGTAGAACTTGTAGACCTGGTTGCGGTCGGCCTTGCCGCCCTCGAACTGGCGGCGCTGCTCGGGCAGCTGGTCGAGCTGGGCGTTCAGGCTGTCGATCTTGAGGACGATCTCGTCCGGCGCCTTGCCCGCGACGTCGGCGAAGGCGTTGCGCATGGACTTCGTCGTCTCGTCCACGACGCGCTGCTGGCGGCGCAGGTCGTCCAGGTCGGGCGCGCGCTGGCCGAGCGCGGTCATCGCGAGCTCGCGCTCCTTCTGGATGGCGACGAACGCGCTGACGGCGGGGATGGAGGCGTCCTTGACGCTGACCGCGACCGCACGGGTGTAGAAGCCGTCGAACACCGTGTAGGAGGAGAACGCCAACCACATCACCAGCAGGACCACGCTCGGCACGACCACCACACCGGTGAGCCGCGAGCGGATCGTCTTCTGGCTCGTCTCCGCCTTGCTCTTCTGCTTCACAGTGCTCCGCAGCCTCGTGAACTCGTCCACCTGGTCAGGCGCAGCACAACGAGCGCTGCCTCTTCGTCACCTGATCGTTGGCCACGGAACGGTAACACCTGAAGATCATCATTACGAAGAGACAGCGATCACGTGCGCGACGCGACTGCGAGGTTACCCAGTCGAGTGACATGCCGAACAGGGGGCTGATGTGAACTTTGCGCTCATCAGCCCCCTGACTCTTAACCCTTGAGACGCTCTACGGTCGCGGAACCGCTACCGCGTTGTACGGGGTCGTAGGCGTTGGTGGCGTGGTGAAACGGGCATTCGGCAGATAGAGGCGGTTGGCGAACGAGGCCACGGTGGTCGGCACGTCGAACCGCGGGTCCGTGATCTTCGTCACGAGCTTTCCGCTGGTACCGGCTTTGTCCAACGCGAATACCGAGACGGTGTTGAGCCGGTTCTGCACCACATGGAGTGTCCGGCCTTCCACCAACAGGCCGTCCCCGTTGGTCAGGACGTATCCGCCCAGGTCGACCACCTTGGTCACGCCGTCCGGACCGACCCGGTGCAGCAACCCGGTGTTGCTCTGCACGACCAACAGCGCGCGGCGGTCGGGGGTCTCGGCGATGCCGTTCGCATTGTTGACGTTGGGGGTGAGCTTGAAGTCGCCGGTCAGCGGGATTTCGGTGTGTGCGGCGGGCAGTTCGCCGTGCCGGCCGAATGCGATCTTGTAGAGGACGGCCTTCCGCGAGTCGGTGAAGTACGCGGCCCCATCGGTGATCACGACGTCGTTGACGAACGTGTCGGACGCGGCGAATGCATAAGACTTGAGGATCTCTCCCGTTCGCGCATCCACGACGCGCCCGTTGCCACCCGCTCCCCCGGCGACGAACAGCCGCTTCCACCGATCGACCTTCAACCCGACCGAAGCCGTCCCCGGCCCCTGGCTGAACACCTCACCCCGCCCGGTCCGCAGGTCGACCCGGTAGAGATCCCCATCGGCCCGCGACCCGAAGTAGGCGACGGGCGCGTGCCCGATCGCGATGCCCTCGGGCAGGAAGCCGGCGGGCAGGGCGAACTCGTCGGGGAAGGGCTGCGCTTGCTCGGCGGCGGCGGGCGCGGCGGTGATCAGGGAGATCCCCAAGACCACCGCGGCCAGCACACCGGGTGTGCGAGACATGACCACTCCTTCGGTTGTCCGTGGCCGCGAGTCTGGCGCAGCCCGGCGACGGGGTGAACGGTCTACAGCAAACCGACAGCAACCACCCCCGGACACGGAACCGGCCCGCCTCGAAGATCGAGACGGGCCGGACCGGCAGGGGTGCGCTCAGGCGCCCGGCGCGGAGGTCGACTCGGCGACCTTGTTGACAGACCAGTAATCGGTCGTCACGACACCGGCGGCAACTACCAGCGCAGCAGCGGTCACGAAGACCGCGATGGCACGGTTAAGCAAGTCAGGTTCTCCTATGACGCATGAAGGGTGCCCACTCTCACAATCGGATGTGGAGGGCTGGAACGATCTTGTCAGCCACACGCGCTTCGCGTCCACAGCACTAGCGATCTTGCTCCATCTTTCGTCGTCACCGGGACGATCCCCGGTCGGAGCAATGCGAGCGGCGTTCACACACACTTGGCGGCACAAGATCGGGTGTCCGTGCTCGAACGGTGATCAACGAGAAGACGACAAGCGCTCGGGTTCACTCGAACGGCAGGCGGCCGACCGGATGGCCGCGCTGGACACACCGCTCAAAGCACGCGAAACGCCAACACCTTCGGGTGATCTTCGGCGAATCCGCGGGCAAGATCAGCTCGTTTGCGTCTCCTGACCGCGCTCCACCGGGGAAGCGCCGGTCCGGGCGGTCGGGATGGCGCGGTCGCCGGTCACACGGGACAGTCGGGCTTCGACCTCCGGTGCGCGCGCGTCGCCCGCGTCGGTGAAGATCTTCAACGCCTGTGCCCAGCCCTCCTCCGCGGCGGCGTGGGCCTTGGCGCTCTCCCGCAGGTCGGCCAGCAGCAGCAAGGCTTCCGCCCGGCCCAGCGAGTTGCCCGCGCGGTCGGTGAGCTGCACGGCCTGGCGGGCGCAGTTCGTCGCGGCGACCACGTCGTGCATGTCCCGCTTGATCGACGCGAGGACGACGTAGGCACGGGCCGCCGTCGCGCGGTCGCCCGCGTCCCGGTGCAGCGCGACCGACGCCCTGGCGTACCGGTCGGCCGTGGGCAGGTCGCCGCGCCGCCGGTGCAGCTCGCCCAGCTCGCACAGCGTGTCGGCACGGCCGGAGACGTTGTCGATCCGCAGCTCCAACGCGCGCTGGAAGCACACCGCCGAGTCCAGGCGCCGGTTCTGGGTCATCGCCACCACGCCGAGCCGGTGCCAGGTGGCGGCCTCGATCTCGACCAGGTCGGCGCCACCGTCGCGCACCAGGGCCAGCACCTCCTCGTAGCGCTGGATGCCGCGCTCGACGAGCCCCTCCGCCACGTCGGCCTGGGCCAGGTTGTGGACGGAGGACGCCATCGCCAGCCGGCTGCCCGTCCGCTGCGCGATCAGGTGCCCGTAGTGGAAGTACCGACGCGCTTCGAGGTAGGACGACTCCTTGAGGGCCATCAGCCCCAGGTCGTTGTAGGACGCGCCTTCCGCGTCCAGGTCGCCGTCGAGCTGCGCCGCGCCGATCGCCATCGTCAGCGCGGACCGCGCCTCGTCGTAGTAGCCGCAGCGGCGGAACATGTCGCCCAGCAGGTGCGCGAGGCGGGTGACCCTGGTGTGCATCCCGCGACGGGCGGCGAGGTCCAGGACGGCCATGAGGTTGCCGCGCTCGCCGACCGCCCAGGCCCGCGCTTCGCGGTCGCTCTCGAACTCCAGCGGCAGGACGCCGTCCACCGGGGACGGCACGGGTATGCCGGGGCGGTAGGGGAACGTGATCGAGTCGGCTTCCTTGGCGGTGTGCAGGAAGAAGTCGACCAGGCGCTGTTCCGCGGCGGTTTGCTCGTCGGCGGGCACCTCGGCGCGCGCGCACTCCTCGGCGTACTCGCGCAGCAAGTCGTGGAAGCGGTAGCGGCGCAGTGAACCCGGCTGCTCGACCAGGTGCGTCGCGACCAGCAGTTCCAGGCAGTCCAGCGCGGCCGAGCGCCGCACGCCCAGGATCGCCGCCGCCGCGTCCACGCCGATGTCCGGGCCGGGGTGCAGACCGAGCAGGCGGAAGGTGCGCCGGTCGTCGTGCCGCAGCGCGCGGTAGGACCAGGAGAACACCGTCTTGAGGCTGTCGTCGCCGCCGTGGCCGCCGAGGTCGAGCAACCGCCGCTCGTCGCGCAGCTGCTCGACGAACTCGGCGAGCGGGGCGCCGGGGCTGGCGGCGATGCGGTGCGCCACGATGTCGATCGCCAGGGGCAGGCCCCGGCACAGGGTCACGAGGTCCTCGACCGCGCGCCGCTGGTGGGCGCCCCGGTCCCCGATCCGGGCGTCGAGCATCCGGACGGCGTCGGCGGTGTCCATAGAGGACACGGCAAACGTCCGGTGTCCCAGGCCTTGCAGGCGGTTGCGGCTGGTGATCACGACGGTGCAGGAGCGCAGCACCGCCAGCAGGGGTTCGACCTGCTTGCGCTCCCGGACGTTGTCCAGCACCACGAGCGCGCGCCGGTCGGCCAGCAGCGACTCCAGCCGGCGGGACCGGCGTTCGGCCGTGGTCAGGTGGTCGACGTCGGCGCCCAACGCCTCCAGGAAGCCGTCCACGACGGTGGCCGGTTCCAGGGCCGCGTCGGCGGAGAAGCCCTTGAGGTCGCGGTGCAGCACCCCGCCGGGGAACTGGTCGGCGACCCGGTGCGCCCAGTGCACGGCCAGCGCGGTCTTGCCCACCCCGGCCGCACCGTCGAGCAGGACGACACCGGGGCGCGGCTCGCGGTTCCCGCAGCCGGTCACCGCGTCGAGCTTGGCCAGGAGGGCTTCCCGGCCGACGAAGTCCTCGACGTCGTGCGGCAGCCTGCGGGGTGCGACGGCGCCGCCGCTCCACCGGCGCGGTTCGACGGGCGCGGGTTCGGACAGGCCTTCGAAGAACTCCTTGAGCGCTGCCGCCGCCGCGTCCTCGAACTCGTCCTGGAGCCGGCGGCGCATCGCGAAGTAGTAGGCCGTCATCTCGGTGCGCAGGTGCAGGCCGTGCAACGCTTCCAGCCTGCGCATCACCAGCGGCAGGTGCGCGGAGTCCTCGGGCGGCAGGCCGTCGGTGTGCGCCAGGACCGCGCGGTAGTCGCCCAGGGCCGCCAGGCTCTCGCACAGCGCGTTCTGGAGCGGCAGCCAGAGGTTGTCGCGGGCGTTGCGGCGCCAGGCTTGCGCGGGTTCGCCGGGGAGGTCCGCCAGCGGCTCGTCCAGCCAGTGGTCGATGGCCTCGCGCAGCAGGACGACGGCCGCCGCCGGGTCGGGCTGGGCCCGCGCTCGGTCGAGCAGGGCGGAAGCGGCGAAGTAGTCGATCTGCGCGTGCGGCACGACGATCCGGTAGGCGCCCCGGCGCTGCTCCAGCCAGGCCGCCCCGCGGACCGGGCGCAGCCCGTCGCGGATGCGGTTGGCGTAGTTGTAGAAGGTCTGCGCGATGTTCTTGGGCAACCTGTCCTCGGCCGTCCACATCCAGTCGACCAGGCTGGTGGTGGTGAACCACTCGCCCGGCCGCGTCAACAGCGCGCCGAGCATCGCCCGGGTCTTGGGCGCGGCCCAGTCCCGGCGCAGGCCGGCGTCCGCCCGTATGCGCGTTTGCCCCAAGATCGTGAAGAGACAGGTCACAGCGCCACCCCTCGCTGAAGCGCGTCCAGTATTGTGCGGCGGCCCGCACGGGAGTGTGCGTTGTGTTAAAAACGTTATCGTCTGTCAACCTTTTGACAGATCCCTGACAGATCATCGTGAATTGCGCCGCAATGTTGCGGAATTGCGCGTGCACCAGGCCCTGACCTGCACTGACATGTCCAATTGAGATCGCTGACATCGCTTTGGGCACACCGTGCCGCACCTTTTCCCCATCGACTCGAATCGAATGGGAGGTGGGCGTGGGCGGCGACGAGTGGACAAACGGGCCAATCGGCTTGGGAGCAGATGCACGGATCACCCGGACCGATTGCCGGATGGTGCTGGTGGTGGTGCCGCACGTGGTCGCGGGGACCCGGCTCGCGGACCTGCTGCCGCTGCTGGAGGCGGACCACCGCGTCCAGGTGCTGTTCACCGTGCACGGCGCGACGCACGGGACCGAGGAGTTCGTGCGCGGCCTCGGCGGGCACGTCCTGCCGTGGCGGCAGGCGATCCGGCACCGGTTCGACCTGGTGCTCGCGGCCAGCTTCCGCGGGCTGGACGAGGTGCACGGCGAGGTCATGGTGCTGCCCCACGGCGCGGGCGCGCTGAAATCCCGGGCCTTGCCTCGGCGGGGCGGCACGTTCCCGGTGCACGGGCTGAGCCGCGACCACCTGGTCCGGGACGGCCGGGTCGTCGCCTCGGCCCTCGTGCTGTCGCACCGGGACGAGTACCGGGTGCTGGCCCGGTCGTGCCCGGAGGCGCTGCCCGCGGCGGTGGTGGCCGGAGACGTGTGCCTGGACCGGCTGCTGGCCAGCGCCCCCTACCGCGACCACTACCGGCGGGCGCTGGGCGTGGCCCCCGACGAGCGGCTGGTCACGGTCAGCTCGACCTGGACCCGGCACTCGACCTTCGGCGCCCACATCGGCCTGTACGGGGCGCTGCTGGACCGCGGTGAACGAGTGGCCGCGGTGTTGCACCCGAACATCTGGAGCGTCCACGGCGCGCGGCAGGTGCGGGCGTGGCTGCCGCGCGAGGTGCTGGTGGTCCCGCCGGACGAGGGGTGGCGGGCGGCCGTGGTGGCGGCGGACGCGGTCGTCGGGGATTTCGGGTCCACCACGCAGTACGCCGCCGCGCTGGGCCGACCGGTGCTCGTCGTGCCGATCCCCGCTGGCCTGCTCCGGCCGGGCGGGCTCGCGGACCTGGTCTACCGCGCCGCGCCCGTGGTCGACCCCCGGTGCCCGCGGGTCGAGGACGCCGTCGTGGTGCCCGGCCTGGCGAAGAGGATCAGCTCCCGGCCCGGCGAGGCGGGAACCGCCACCCGCCGGGCGATGTACCGGTTGATGGGCCTGCCCGAGCCGGCGCGGGCGGTACCCGTCTCCCCCGTGGCGGTGCCCCGTGTGGTGCGGTGAGTGGCGGGCGGAGGCGCCCGGTGAGTGGCGGGCGGAGGCGCCCGGCGTGTGGCGGGTCGTGGGCGGGCCGTGGGACGGCTTCCTCGTCGTGGTGGGCGCGGTGGCCACCTGGCGGTGGGTCGCGGTGGCCGACCTGGTCGTCTAGACGGTGCCGCCGGCCGCAGGTTCGCCCGATCCCCACTCGCCCGTCGCGTGCTTTTCCGCGCGGAGCGCGCCGCTTTCGCGCCGAAGGCGCGCTTTTCCGCCGAAGGCGTTACGCCCGAAGGGCGGGGGGCTCTTGCGTTCCGCCAAGCGGCAGCGACCACGGGAAGGGCCTCGGTTTCTTTCCCCG